>CAZVDJ010000349.1:350-5185 GCA_964626245.1 uncultured Gemmatimonadaceae bacterium | reverse complement strand
CGATCGGCACCCGTGCGCGTGAGTGGGAGCGGGAGCTTCCGCCTGGTGCGCACCGGCGCCACGCACTCGTGCGGGCTCACGCGCGGCGGATCGGTGCTCTGCTGGGGAAGCAACGCCGCGGGGCAGCTGGGCGACGGTTCGCGCGCCACGCGAACCACGCCATCGTCGGTCGCGCGCGCCCTCGGCGCCGGAGCGATCGCGCTGGGGCGGAGTCACACCGGTGCCCTGACCATCGACGGCGCGGCCTGGTGCTGGGGACAGAACGACGCTGGCCAGCTGGGCGATGGCACGACGACGCCAAGGGCGACCCCCACGGCGGTGACCACCGACCAGCGCTTCGTGTCCATCGCCGCTGGCAACCAGCACACGTGCGGCGTGACCACGGCGGGAGCGGTGTACTGCTGGGGGCGCAACAGCTATGGCCAGCTGGGCAACGGCACCGTCGCCGACGCCGCGACGCCGCAGCTGGTGGATGGCTCCGCAACCTTCGCCACGGTCACGGCGGGGCAGCTGCACAGCTGCGGCCGCACCCGCGACGGCCGCGCCCTCTGCTGGGGGCGCAACAGCTACGGCCAACTGGGCGACGGCACGACCGTCGACCGCTCGCGCCCGGTGGCGGTGCGCGGGGGCACGCCCTTCGTCAGCATCAACGCCAGCGGTGCGCACAGCTGCGCCGCCACCGCGAGTGGCGAGGGGTATTGCTGGGGCTACAACGTCGATGGTCAGCTGGGCGACGGGGCCCGCGAGAACACCAGTGCGCCCGCTCGCGTCCTGACGCCGGCTCGTTAGGTTACGCCCGGCATGTCCGCCGACGCCCCCGCCCCGCCGTCGTCACCGCGCGCCGCCCGCCTCGTCCGGCGTGCGACGCTCGCGCTGGGCTACGCGCTCCTGATCGTCTCCTGCGAGTCGCCGTTCGCCCCGGATGAGGTTGACGTCGCGCGACTGGAGGCGTCACCGCTCTCGGTGACCGTCACCGTCGGCGAGACCCGCCCCGTGACGGCGCGCGTCCTGGACGATGCCGGCAACAGCATCGGGAGCCGCCGGCTGTTCTGGTCGTCGCAGAACCCGGCCATCGCGTCGGTCTCGCAGGCCGGGATCGTGACCGGCGTGGCGAACGGCAACACCCAGGTGTCGGTGAGCGCAGGGGGCAAGTCGGCCCTCATCCCCGTCACCGTCAACCCGCGCCCCATCTCGCTGGTGCGCGTGACGCCATCGCCGCTGGCGGTGCTGTCGGGCGCCACCGCGCAGCTGACGGCACAGGCGCTGGATGCCGGCGGCAGCAGCGTCACGGGGCGCCCAGTCATCTGGGCCACGAGCAGCGCGACCGTCGCCACCGTCACATCGACGGGGCTGGTGACGGGCGTGGCGGCCGGTACGGCCAACGTCACCGCCACCATCGACGGGGTCGTTGGCACGTCCGTCGTCACGGTGCAGCCCGTCCCCATCTCGTCCATCGTGCTGGCCCCCGCCACCGCCACGGTCATCGTGGGGCAATCGCTGCAGCTCACGGCCACGCCCCGCGACTCGGTGGGCAACGCGCTGATGGGGCGGGCGCTGGCCTGGACCTCCTCGAGTCCCACGGTCGCCTCGGTGTCGTCCACCGGGCTCGTGACCGCCTTGTCCCGCGGAACCGCGACCATCACCGCCACGAGCGAGGGGGTGAGCGCCACGGCGCGGCTCACCATCGCGCTCGTGCCGGTCGACACCATCACGGTCTCGCCCGCCACGGCCACGCTGGCGGCGGGACGCACGTTGCAGCTCACGGCGCGCGCGGTCGACTCGGTCGGAAACGTCCTGGCTGGTCGCGAGCTCGAATGGCGCACGGACCAGCCGAGCATCGCGACCGTCAACGAACAGGGCGTCGTCACCGGAATCACCGCGGGGCGCGCGTCCATCAGCGCCACGGTCGACGGCAAGGTGGGGACGGCGGTCGTTACGGTGACGCCGGTCCCGGTCGCGAGCCTGAGCATTTCGCCGGGGACCGGTGCGCTGAATGTCGGACAGTCACTGCAGCTCAGCGCCACCGCGCGCGACGCCGACAACAACGTCCTGCCCGGGCGAAGCATCACCTGGATCTCCGGCGCTCCCTCCGTGGCCACCGTCACGCAAGGTGGGCTCGTCACCGCGGTGGGAACGGGGTCGGCACTCATCTTCGCGGCGGCCGAGGGAATCTCGGCCAGCATCTCCATCACCGTCACGAGCGTTGGCGTTGCCAGCGTGCGCGTGACACCGTCGCCGGGAACGGTGCAGCAGGGGCGCACCTTGCAGCTCACGGCCGAGGCGCTGGACGCGGGCGGGCGCGTGCTCACGGGGCGCAGCGTGATCTGGAACTCGGCGACGCCCACGGTCGCGTCGGTCTCGTCCACCGGGCTGGTCACCGGCATTTCGGTGGGGACGGCCAACGTCACGGCGACGATCGACGGCGTGGTGGGAACCGTGGCGGTGACGGTGACGCCCACCGCGGTCGCCACCATCACCATCGTCCCCGGAAACCCGACGATGACGGTGGGGACCAACCTCACCCTCACCGCCCTGCTCTTCGATGTCGGAGGCGTCCCGCTCTCGCCGCAGGGGCGCACCATCACGTGGAACTCCACCGACCCCAGCATCGTCACGATCACCGCGGGCGGCGTCCTCACCTCCATCGCGCCCGGGCAGGCGCTGGTCACGGTGCAGGTGGACACCGCCAACGCGCGTACCGTGGTGAATGTCACCAACGTGCCGGTGGCCTCGGTGACGCTGACCCCGGCCACGGTCGGCTTGCAGCTGGGACAGACGGCGGCGGTCACCGCCACGGCCAGGGACGCTGCCGGCAACGTGCTGACGGGACGCCCGGTCACCTGGTCGTCCAGCGCGCCCACGGTGGCCACGGTCAATACCTCGACCACGGGGAACGCCAACACGATCACGGCGGTGGGCGCCGGGTCGGCGGCCATCCGCGCCACGATCGGCGGCGTACAGGGGGTCTCGACCGTCACCGTCACCTCGGTGCCGATCGCCACGATCGCGGTGACTCCCACTCCGACGAGCGTGCAGGAGTTCCTCACCGCGCAGCTGACGGCGACGGCCCGCGACGCCGCGGGCAACGTCCTCACCGGTCGCACGCTCGTCTGGTCGTCCAGCAACAACGCGATCGCCTCGGTAAGCCAGACCGGGCTGGTGACGGCCAACGTTCCCGGGTCGGTGACGGTGACGGCCGCGTCGACCGGGCAGACGCCCACGGTGAGCGGCACCGCTTCGATCACCGTCTCCTTCGCGCCGGTCACGTCGGCTTCGATCACGCCCAATCCCGTGCCGGTCACGGTCGGCCTGGGCACGCAGGCGTCGGCCGTTCTCACCGGGCCCGGCGGGCAAACGCTGTCCTCGACGGGACGCACCGTGCAGTGGAGCATCGTGACCACGCCGGCGGGCGCCGCCACGGTCAACAGTTCCACGGGCGTGGTGACGGGCGTTGCCGCCGGCACGGGAACGCTGACGCTTACGGCATCCTCGCCTGGCCAGACGACGCCAGTCGTGACCACGGCGCCGGTGACGATCTCCACCGTGCAGGCGGCGCGCGTAGCCTTCACCCCACTCAGCGGCACGCTGCACATCGGGACGCCGTACGCGCGCACCGTGACCGCGACCGCCTTCGACGCATCCAACAATCCGCTGCCGGGCCGCCTGATTGCGTGGTCCACGCTCTCGCCTGACATCAGCATTTCCCCGAACAGCTCGACGACCGGACAGGCGACGATCACCGGACACAACCTCCCGACCACGGTCGGGGTCGTGGCCACGACGCAGGGAGCCAGCGCCGCGGTGGCGGACACGATCTTCGTCACGACCGACCTGGTGCCGATCGGGAGTGGATCGACGGTGACGCTCACGACGGCGCAGGCCGACTCGGTGATCCCCGGCTCCACCAACACGCGGAGCTACACGACCACCCCGCGCGACTCGGCCGGCAACTCCATCGGCCCGGCGGCGCTCGGGGGGCGCATCCCCACCTGGTCGCTGCCGAGTGGCGGCACGACGTTCGCCTCCATCGCCCCGTCAGGCACAACGGCCATCGTGACGCCCAATGCCCCGGGCACCGTGACCGTGCAGGCGGACTGGGGAACCGCGCAACCCACGGCGACACTCAAGATCCTGGTCCCGGTCGGCTCCATCGCGCTGTCGCTCGCCCCCACCGACTCGTTCTTCGTGGGCGGGACCACGTCGCTGACGGCCACGGCGCGCGACGCCGCCAACGCCACTATCGCGGGACGCCTCATCAACGTCACGTCGAGCGCGCCGACCTCCGTCTCGGTGGGAACGGCGAGTGGGAACGGGTCGCTGACGTCGACCATCACGGGGGTGAGCGCGCCGGGCGGGCGCTCCGTCGTCACCCTCACCGCTTCGGTCCCGCTGGACGGCGTCTCAAACGGGACGACGGTGAAGGTCCTGGCGCCGGTGAGCGCGATCTCGGTCACGAGCGGTGGGATCGACTCCATTTACATCGCCGGCAACGTGCAGGCGACGGCCACGCTCACCGACGCCAGCGGCAACACGCTGAGCGGGCGACCCGTGACATGGTCGACGGGCGATCCGCTGATCGCCACGGTGGCGCAGACTGGCGTCGCGACGGGGGTGGCCGCCGGTAGCACGACGATCATTGCCAGCGCCGAGGGCAAGTCCGGCTCTAAGTCGATGAAGATCCTGGCGCCGGTCAACTCCATCACGATCACCGCCCCCGACTCGTCGATCTTCGTGGGGCAGACGGCGCAGACCACGGTCGCACTGTTCGATGCCGCCAATCAGCCGATCAACGGGCGCCTGGTCACCTACAGCAGCAACTCGACCAGCGTGGCAAC
>CAZVDJ010000349.1:0-340 GCA_964626245.1 uncultured Gemmatimonadaceae bacterium | reverse complement strand
GGGCTCGTCACCGCGGTGGGCGCGGGGACAGCGACGATCACCGCCACGTCGGAAGGGAAGTCAGCAAGCTTCGTCCTCACCACGTCGCTCGTCCCGGTGGCGAGCGTGCAGGTCGCGCTTGCGCCACCGCCGGCGATGACCAACATCTACCCGACTCACCAGTTCCCGGCCACCGTCACCGCGCGCGACGCCAGCAACAACGTGCTGAGCCTCACCGGGCGGACGATCGTCTGGTCGACGAGCAGCGCCGCCATCGCCACCGTGGCGGCTGGTACCGCCGGCAACGCGACGGTCACCGCTTGCCCGCGAACTTCTCGTGCAACTCGATCAGCACCGGCAT
>CAZVDJ010000348.1:0-5195 GCA_964626245.1 uncultured Gemmatimonadaceae bacterium | reverse complement strand
CGGTCGCCGCCCTGGTCGTCAGGCGCAAGCAGGCGCGCCGCGAACGCCGCGTCCGGCTGCCAGCGCCCCATCAGCCGGTGCGCCACCTGCGCCGGCGCGCACCCCGCGACGGCCGCGACCGCCCGCGACACGAGCGTGGCCGAGACGCCCACGCGAAAGGCGCCCGTGAGCAGCTTGTGCACCACGAAACACGACGACTCGTCCAGCGCTCCCCACCACCGGAAGATCCGCGCGCGCTGCGCCGTCTCGTCCTCACGCGAGAGTGCCGCGACCTCCTCCTCCATCCAGTCCGCCAGCGACAACGCCAGCAGCGTCCCGCCCGTTCCGCGCGCGCAGAGCACCGCCAGCGTCTCGGCCAGGTCGCCAACGGCGTGGTACGACGACTCCACCAGCCACGCCGGGAGCGCCGCCCACTCGGCGGCCCATTCCCGCAGTCGGCGTGTGGACACCACGCGGCGCCCACCGCGTCCCATCAGAAGGTAGATGGCCCATGCCACGTCCGCCGGGGGAGCGGCGCGCAGGTAGCGCTCCAGCGCGGACACCTTCTCTCCCGTGGCAGTGGTGCGATCGAGCGCCGTGAAGAGCGCGACAAACTCTCGCAGGCCGGTGGGAGACACGGCGTCGGCGGTCGCCGCCGTCGCGGCGGGCCGCGGCACGGTCATTCGCCCTCCTCGCCTGCATACTCCGTGGAGAGAGACGCGGCCTCGACCCCGCGCTCGGACAGGAAGCGCACCAGCGCCGCCGAGTCGCCGTGCGTGGCCAGGACGCGCTGTGCCCCACTCTCTTCGACAGTCTGCAGTAGCGCCGGCCAGTCCGCATGGTCGGAGATGGCAAAGCCGCGGTCGAGGGCGCGGCGCCGTCGGGTCCCGCGCAACCTCATCCACCCGGAGGCGAACGCCATCTGTGGGTCGCGGAACCGGCGCAGCCACCCCGGTGCGCTCGCGGAGGGCGGCGCCAGCACGAGCGCCCGCGAGACCTTGCGGCGCGTGGTGCCCTCGGTCGCCAGCGAGGTGGCAGGGAGCGAGACTCCCGCGTCGCGATACCGCGCGTTGATCGGCTCGATGCTCCCGTGCACCAGGATGGGGACGTCCAGCAAGGGTCCAACTTCAGCAAGCAGGCGCTGCGCCTTGCCCAGCGCGTAGGTGTACAGGATGGCGGTCCCACCGGCGTCGCGGCACGCCGCCACCCACGCCGCGATCTCGGCCGCGACGTGCGCCGTGGGCGCCCATCGATAGACGGGGAGCGCGAAGGTCGCCTCGGTGACCAGCGTGTGGCAGCGTTGCGGCTCGAACGGGGAACACGTCGGATCGGCGGCGCGCTTGTAGTCTCCGGTCACCACCCACACCTCGCCGCCGCGCTCCACGCGCACCTGCGCCGACCCGCGGATGTGTCCCGCCGGGTGCAACGAGACGGTCACCGCGCCCAGGCGGCGCCGCTCCCCCCAGCCCACCTCCTCCAGCGGAAGGTCGCCTCCCAGCCGGTGGCGCAGGAGCCATCCTCCCTCGGCCGCCGCCAGGTAGGCGCCGCTGCCGGCGCGGGCATGGTCGGAGTGCGCGTGCGTGACCACCGCCCGCGCGACCGGGCGCCACGGGTCGATGAAGAAGTCCCCCGCCTCGCAATAGAGCCCGGCGGGGGTCACGCGCAGCAATGGGGAGGGCGGCACGACGCGGAACGCAGGTGGCGGCTTGCCCCCTTAAGCTATCGCACCGCCCGCCGGTTTCTGCGCACGATCCCACGGTGCCCCGCGCCGGCGGTCCCGCCCCTAGCTTGTCGACACTACACGCCATGTCACAAATGGGCGTCGGCGCGCCGGCGCGCTGCGACGGCCAGGTGCCGTCGCCTATTTGTGAGATGGCCTCTACAGGCCACCCCACGAACCGTCGACGGCTGCAGATGGACACCGGGCGTCGACGCGCCGTCAACGACTCGTGCGTTGCTGTCTCCCCTGGAGCGTTCATGACTCCTCTCGTGACCTTCCTGCGCGCGCCGTGGATGCGCCGCGTTTCCCCGGGCCGGCCCCTGGCGGCCAGCGCCCGCTTCGCCACGCTCCTCTGCGTTGCGCTTGCCGCTGCCTCCCCCGTGCTCGAGGCGCAGGCCACCCGCCCGGCCGACCGCCGTGGCACCGCGTCGTCGGCTCAGGCTGCGCCCATTCCCACCGACCCGGCCGTTCGCGCCGGCCGCCTGGCCAACGGGCTGCGCTACTACATCCGACGCAACGCGCGCCCGGAGCAGCGACTGGAGTTGCGCCTGGTGGTGAACGCCGGATCGGTGCTCGAGGACGATGACCAGCGTGGGCTGGCGCACTTCACCGAGCACATGCTCTTCAACGGGACCCGTCGCTTCAAGAAGAACGACATCGTCTCGTACCTGGAGTCGATCGGCGTGAAGTTCGGCGCCGACCTCAATGCCTACACCGGCTTCGACGAGACCGTCTACATCCTTCCCGTCCCCACCGACAAGCCCGGACTGGTCGATCGTTCGTTCGAGATCCTGGAGGACTGGGCGAGCGGGGCGCTCTTCGATTCCACGGAGGTGGTGAACGAGCGCGGCGTGGTGCTCGAGGAGTGGCGCGGCGGGCTGGGGGCCGACACCCGCATCCGCGACCAGCAGTTCCCGGTGATCTTCCGCGGCTCTCGTTATGCGGAGCGGCTCCCCATCGGCCTTCCGGAGATCATTCGCACCGCCAACCCCGGGCCGCTCAAGCGATTCTACCGCGACTGGTATCGCCCCGACAACATGGCCGTCGTCGCCGTGGGCGACGTGGACCCCGCGCGCCTGGAGGCGCTGGTGCGACGGCACTTTGCCGCGCTGCGTGGGCCCGCGCGCCCGCGCCCCCGCCCCACCATCGCCGTTCCCGGCAACGACTCGGCGCTCGTGACCATCGCCACCGATCCCGAAGAGCAGGTCGGTTCCGTGACCGTGCTCTACAAGCATCCGGCCCAGCCGATGCGCACCGTGGGCGACTACCGCCGGTCGCTGGTGGGGGAGCTCTACAACTTCATGCTCAACCAGCGGCTCTCGGAGATCTCGCGCCGTCCCGATGCTCCCTTCTCCTTCGCCGGCTCCAACTACGGGAGCTTCGTGCGCTCCACCGAGGTGTACCAACTCTCGGCAGCTGCCAAGGAGGGCGGCATCCTCCCTGCGCTCTCGGCCGTGCTGCAGGAGGCGCAGCGCGTGGACCGGCACGGCTTCCTGCCCGGCGAGCTCGCGCGCGCGCGCACGGCCCTGCTGCGGGCCTATGAGCGCGCCCACGCCGAGCGCGAGAAGACCGAGTCGTCGGGCTACGTGGAGGAGTATGTCTCGCAGTTCCTGACGGGCGAGCCGTCGCCCGGCATCGCGTGGGAGTACCGGCAGGTGCAACAGCTCGTCCCCGCCATCACGCTCGACGAGGTGAACGCCCTCGGCCGCGCCTGGATCACCGATCGCAACCGGGTGGTGGCGATCTCCGCGCCGGCGGGCGACAGCGCGAGCGTTCCCCGCGAGGGAGCGGTGCTGGCCACCTTCAGGGCCGCGGACACGGTCACGGTCGCGGCGTGGACGGAGACGCTCACCGAGGCGCCGCTGGTGGCAGAGGTGCCGGCGCCGGGACGCATCGTCTCGGAAAGCACCATTCCCGAGTTGGGGGTCACGCAGTGGACGCTGTCCAACGGCGTGCGCGTGGTGCTCAAGCCGACCGACTTCAAGGCCGACGAGGTGCTGATGCGCGCCTTCTCGCCCGGCGGCAGCTCGCTGGTGGAGGATGCCGACTATCCATCGGCGATGCTCGCCACCACCATCGCCGAGCGCGGGGGGCTGGGCGCCTTCTCACTCACGGACCTTGGCAAGACGCTCACCGGGAAGCAGGCGCGCGCCAGCGCCTACCTGGACTCGGAGAGCGAGGGGATCTCCGGTGGCGGGTCGACCAAGGACCTGGAGACGATCTTCCAGCTCACCTACCTCCGCTTCACCGCACCGCGGCGCGACTCCACGGCGTTCGCGGCCTTCCGCGCGCAGGTGGCCCCGTTCCTGGCCAATCGCGCCAACTCGCCCGAGGCGGTCTTCTCCGACACCGTGCTGCTCACGATGTCGCAGCATCACCCACGCTCGCAGCCGTTGGACCAGGCGCTGCTCGATCGCGTGTCGTTCGGGCGCGCCTTCGACATCTACCGCGACCGCTTTGCCGACGCGTCGGACTTCACCTTCGTCTTCGTGGGGAGCTTCACGTTGCAGCAGGCGCGGCCGCTGGTGGAGCAGTGGCTGGCGACGCTCCCGTCCACCGGGCGGCGCGAGTCCCGGCGCGACCGCGGCATCCGCCCGCCAACCGGCCGCCTGGAGCGCACGGTGCGCAAGGGCATGGAGCCCAAGGCCTCCACGCTCCTGATGTACACCGGCAGCGCCGAATTCACGCCCGAAACGCGATACGCGCTGCGGTCGCTGGGGGAATACCTGGAGATGCGGCTGCTCGAGAACCTGCGCGAGGCACTGGGCGGCACCTATTCGGTGAGTGTGGGAGCGCAGGTGACGCGGCTGCCGCGACCCGAGTTCTCCGTCTCGTTCCAGTTTGGGTCCGCGCCGGCGCGTGCCGACTCGCTCCACGGCGTCATCCTCGCCGTGATCGACTCCACCAAGGCGGGCCACATCACCGACGGGGACGTGCAGAAGGTGCGCGAGCAGCAGCAGCGCGGGCTGGAGGTGAACCGGAAGGAGAACGGCTACTGGCTCACGAACCTCTCGGCGCGGCTTGAGAACGAGGAGGATCCCCGCGGCCTGCTGGCCTACGAGGGACTCATCCGCGGGCTCACGCGCGAGCAGCTGCAGGCGGCCGCGCGCCGGTACCTGGAGGGGGCCAACGTGGCGCGGTTTGTCCTGCTGCCCGAGAGCGTGCGGCCCTAGGGCACGGGGCGCCGGCAGGTAGGGCGGATCGGGTCGGGCATTCCCTGACCCCGATGCGGTCCGCCCCCGACGACAACGGGGGGAAGCGCGGCCGACATTCCGCGCACGTCGACCGGTCCGCCATGCACGACCATATGCGGATCCGGCAATTCATTACCTGCCCCGCGCCCGCCATCGAGGTCCTGCATGAGCGAATCCCGGAACGCCCCAGCCGGCTCAGCCGCTGCGGCGGCCAGGCTCGAGACGTTCAGCTACGACGACGACATCGTCCGCAAGTTCCTTTTCGTCACCATCCTGTGGGGCTTCGTCGGGATGCTGGTGGG
>CAZVDJ010000347.1:0-5205 GCA_964626245.1 uncultured Gemmatimonadaceae bacterium | reverse complement strand
GCGCTCGGCGCGCGAAATTGTATACAATATTCCGTCCCGCCGCCGGCGCCCGCGCATCCCGCGGCGCGCCATGGCGCCGCCGCCGCCGCCCGTCGCGGGGCGTCCCGTCCCTTGCCCAGGCGTCTGCGATGGCTGCCTCGATGCGTACTGTCCTCGTCACCACCACCGGACTGGCGATGGTCGCCAGCTGCACAGCGTCGCGCCCGGCGCCGGCGCCTGCTCCCACGCCCGCCGCCGTTTCGCAAGCAGGGGCCGACGCCCCCGATGCGCGCGCGCGGCTTGGTGGCGCCGAGTTCGACGTGGTGATCCGCAACGGCCGCGTGCTGGATGGCATGGGCAATCCGTGGATCCTGGCTGATGTCGGCATCATCGGCGGCAAGTTCGCCAGGATCGGCAAGCTCACGGGGCGCGGCGTCAAGGAGATCGACGCCAGCGGGCAATACGTCTCGCCCGGCTGGATCGACATGATGGACCAGTCGGGCGGGGTGCTGCCGCGCAACGGACTCGCCGAGAACAAGCTGCGCATGGGGGTGACGACGTCGATTGGCGGTGAGGGGGGCTTCCCGGTCCCGGCGTCGCGCATTCCCGAGTACTTCGCCACGCTCGAGCGGCAGGGGATCAGCATCAACTTCGGGAGCTACTACAGCGCCACGCAGGCGCGCACCGCGGTGTTGCAGGCCTTCAACCGGGCCCCAAACGCCGCGGAACTGGATCGCATGCGGGCCAGCATGGACACCGCCATGCGCGCCGGGGCAATGGGGATGACCACCGCGCTCATCTATCCGCCCAGCTCCTACAGCACGACCGAGGAGCTGGTGGAGCTGGCCAAGGTCGCGGCGCGCTACGGCGGGATCTACGCGTCGCACATCCGCGGCGAGGGGGCGGAGGTGGTGCAGTCGGTGCGTGAGCTCATCCGCATCGCCGAGGAAGGGGGGCTTCCGGGCGAAGTCTTCCACCTGAAGGTGGCGTACCGGCCGGGGTGGGGAATCCTGATGGACAGCGTGCGCCTGGTGGTGGAGGCAGCGCGGGCGCGCAACGTGGACGTGGCGGCCGACCTGTACGTGTACACGGCCGGAGGGACCGGGCTGGAGGCGACGATCCCGTCATGGGCCGCCGACGGCGGGCGCGACTCGCTGCGCAAGCGCCTGGCCGATCCCGCCATTCGCGCCCGTCTCAAGCGCGAGTTGCAGACCGGGTCGCCCGGGTGGTGGAACATCGTGGAGGCGGCAGGCGGATGGGAAGGCGTGGTCCTGGTCAACGCGCAGAACGCGGCCAACGCGAAGTACCACCAGAAGAACCTGGCGCAGATTGCGCGCGAGATGGGAAAGGACCCGGCCGATGCAGCGTGGGACCTGGTGGTGGAGGGGAGCGGCCGGGTGATGGCGATCTATCACATGATGAGCGAGCAGGACGTCGAGACGGCGCTGCGCTTTCCCTGGACGAGCATCGGAAGCGACGCGGGGGCCGCGCTGTCTCCAGGGAGCGTGGACCAGACGGGACTGCCGCATCCGCGCATGTATGGCAACGCGGTGCGCGTGATCTCGCGCTACGTGCGCGATCGCAAGGTGCTGTCGCTGGAGGAGGCGATCCGCAAGCAGACGTCGTGGCCCGCAACACGCATGCGGCTGGCGGGGCGCGGATCGATCAAGGAAGGCAACTGGGCCGACGTGACGATCTTCGACCTCACCACCCTGGACGATCGCGCGACGTACGACGCGCCGATCGCCTACCCCACGGGGATCTCGCACGTGCTGGTGAACGGCGTGGTGACGATCGAGCGCGGGGCGCACACCGGTGTGCGGGCCGGGCAGGTGCTCTACGGCCCGGGTCGCGCGACCTCGCGATGACGCAACGGCTGGTCGATTGAACTGAGCCTACAACGGGAGAACAATTCGATGGAGATCTCACCCGCAGGACGGGTCCGGCGGCCGGCGGCGACGGTGGCGCGCGCGGCCGCGTGCAGCATGTTGCTGGCGACGCTGGCGGCGAGTGGTGTGGCGGCGCAGCGGCCGCGCACTGACGCACAACGCTTTGCACAGCTGGACACGTACGTGGCCACCACGATGAAGGAGTGGAAGGTCCCCGGGCTGGCGCTGGCGATCGTGCGCGACGACTCGGTGGTGTACGCCAAGGGCTACGGCACCCGCACGGTGGGCGCGACGGAGCCCGTCGATGCCAACACGATCTTCGCCATCGGGTCGGCCTCCAAGGCGTTCACCGCCGCGCTGGTCGCGCTGGCGGTGGACGACGGGAAGATGAAATGGGACGAGAAGGTGACGGCCTACCTGCCGGGTTTGCAGCTGAACGACACCTACGCGTCGCGCGACCTGACGATTCGGGATGCCCTGTCGCACCGGAGTGGCCTCTCGCGCGGCGACTTCGCCTGGTACATCTCCGGCTTCGAGCGCAGCGAGATCCTGCGCCGCGTGCGCTACCTGGCGCCCAGCTGGGGATTCCGCTCGCAGTTCGGCTACCAGAACCTCATGTACCTTGCGGCTGGCGAGGCCGCGGCGGCGGTAGGGCGCGCCTCGTGGGACGACCTGGTGCGCAGCCGGATCTTCACTCCGCTCGGGATGACGTCGTCCTCGACCTCGATTCGCGCGCTGCAGGGCAGGGAGAATGTCGCCACGCCACACGCCACGCTGAATGACACCGTGCGTGCGATCCCGTGGAAGAACATCGACAACATCGCCCCGGCCGGCTCGATCAACTCGACTGTCCGCGACATGGCGCAATGGCTGCGACTGCAGCTGGGGAGAGGGAAGTACGGCGCGACACAGGTCATCTCCACCGGCAACCATGGGGAGATGTGGCTGCCGAATATCCACATCCGGCTGGAAGGCCCCGGGGCGCGTTATCTCGCGCCCGGCGCCAACCTGTCCGCCTACGGACTCGGATGGTTCCTGCAGGACTTCAATGGCCGCCTGGCGGTGCACCACGGTGGCAACATCGACGGGATGTCGGCAATGGTGGCCATGCTCCCCGAGGAGAAGCTGGGGATCGTGATCCTGACCAACTCGAACGGGTCACCGGCGCCGCTCTCCGTCTTTCCGTACCTGTTCGACCTCTACACCCGCGACACGCCGCGCGACTGGAACGCCGAGTACAAGAAGGTCGTCGGTCCCCTGCAGGAGGCGGCGAAGGCCGCGGAGGTCGCCCTGGAGAAGGCGCGCGTGGCGGGGACGCGTCCGTCGCTCGAACTCCCGAAGTACGCCGGCACCTACTCCGACTCGCTGTACGGCGACATCGTCGTGAGCGAGGGATCGGGAGGACTGCGCTTCAAGTTCGGGCAGTACGGCGGCGCGATGGAGCACTGGCACTACGACACCTTCCGCGCCACGATGGACAACCCGTCGCTGGGAAAGGTGACGACGCAGTTCGTGCTGGACGCCAACGGAAAGCCGGCGGAGCTCAGGCTCAACATCGCCCCCGAGGCCAAGTTCCGCCTTGCACCGCCACCGGCCGACACCAGGCCGGCCGTGTCGCTGAGCGAGGCGCAGCTGCAAGCACTCATCGGCACGTACAAGCCCGCGCAGTTGCCGCTCGAGGTGCAGGTGCAGCTCGTGGGTGGCGCGCTGAAACTCACCGTACCCGGCCAGCCCACCTACACGCTGGTGGCGGTCACGCCCACCCGATTCCGGATGACGGGACCGCCGGGGATGCCCGACGGGTTCTTCGTGGAGTTCGAGGTGACGGCCGGCAGGGCGACCGCGGCGTCGCTCATCCAGCCCGCGCCGCAGCCCACGTTGCGCCTGATGCGGCAGCCTTAGGAAGACCAGAAGGCGAAAAGACGAGAAGACGAGATGCTGGGGGCGTCCCCCTCCTCTCGTCTTCTCACCGTCTCCACGCCGGTCCTCGACCGTTAGGCAAACAGCCCCACCTGCCCACCCGTGTGCCAGAACATCACCGTTTCGCCGTCGCGGAACTTTCCGGCGCGGGCGTAGGCGATGAGTCCGGCCAGCGCCTTGGCCGTGTACCAATGGTCGGTGAACAGCGCCTCCGTGCGTGCGGCGAGCGATTGCGCCTCACGAGACCCCTCCGTCGGGATGCCGTAGCCCTCACCGACGAAGCTTGCGTCGGCGGCGAAGCGGGCGTCGGCCTCCAGCGCACCGGCCGGGAGGGCAAGTCGCTCCTCGATCCCGCCGCATAACGTGCGCACGATGTGCCCGATGTCCTCCACCGGATCGTCGGCGCTGATTCCGATGACCCGCGTGGGGAGGCCGAAGAGGGCGCAGCCAGCCAGGAGCCCGGCCTGCGTGCCACCCGACGACGTCGCGTGCACGATGACATCCGGGACGGTGGCTTGCTGGACGATCTCGCCGATGCCGAGCGCAAGCCCCATGGCCCCGAGTGGCGTTGAGGCGCCTAACGGGATGATGAGCGGCGCGCGCCCCTCGGCGCGCAGGCGCTCGGCCAGCCGCTCCATGGCGGGGGCGCGGTCGGTGCGTTGCGACACGTAGGTCACCTGGGCGCCCAGCAGGTGATCGAGCAGTGCGTTGCCGCTGAGGCGTTCGGGCGGCGTGCCGTTGGCGACGATGTGGCACGCCATCCCGAGGCGAGCGGCGGCGGCTGCGGTGGCTCGGCAGTGGTTGGACTGCACGCCGCCGCAGGTGATCAGCGTGTCGACGCCGTCCCGCTGGGCCTGGGCCGCGACAAGCCCGAGCTTGCGCACCTTGTTTCCGCCGAAGCCGAAGGGGAGCGCGTCATCGCGCTTGATCACGAGCCGAGCGCCCATGCCGATGGCGTCTTGCAGCCGAGGCGCCTCGTCGATGGGGGTGGGAAGCGCGCCGAGCGCGATGTGGGGGAGGGCGAGGAGGCGTTCGCGGGCGGAGGAGAGGGGCACGGAAGGGGAGACGGGAGACGGGAGACGGGAGACGGGGGGCGACGGCGTTTGGCGGGGGCGTTTGGTGGGGGTGGTGGGGGCCCCCCCCGACAAACAATCTGCCCAGCGAACAGGCGCGGTGCATCATCGTTTCATCGCGTGGCGTATCGTATCATTCCCCGTCCACTCCTCCCTGCCCGCCGCCGCCGCCCACGCGTGTCCTCCTCCATCGACGCCGAACTCTCCGATCGCTGGCGACGAGGGCCAGGGATCTTCGTCGTCATCGATGCCCGTGGCGAGGCAGGGCGCCAGATCCATTCCATCCAGCTGGCGTACGACCCCAAGCTGGCCAACTACCTGCCGCCGCACCTGACGCTCGCGGG
>CAZVDJ010000346.1:0-5230 GCA_964626245.1 uncultured Gemmatimonadaceae bacterium | reverse complement strand
CGAGGTGGAACGGGTCATCCGCCAGCCAGGTCAATTCGCGGCGCGGCAGCGCGTGGTCGTGCGAGGGCCGCGCGGACAGCTCGACGCCGTGCGCGTCGTGGGACCCGCGCGCGGCGAGACCCAGGTCGAGCTGGCGCGCAGCGACGCGGCACGGCTTGGCATGGCGCCGCCACTGGCCGCCAGCGGCTCGCTGGAGGGGTCGTTAGGCGGTGTGACCCTGGTGGGGCCGGCCGGACAGCTCGCGCTCTCGCGAGGCGTCATCGTGGCGGCCCGGCACCTCCACGTGTCGCCGGACGATGCGGAGCGCTGGGGACTGCACGATGGCGACCGGCTCGACCTCCGGTGCGGTGAGGGCGCTCGCGCCGTCACCTGGCACGACGTGCGCGTACGCACCGGCGCCACCCACGCCACCGAGTTTCACCTCGACGAGGACGAGGCGCACGCCGCCGGCGTGGAGACCGGCGCAGTCGCATGCGTCGTCGGCCGCCGGGAGGCGGCCCCCTCGCGCCGACGGCTCGTGACAGAGCGGGAGCTGCGCGCGTTGGTGCGCGCGGGTGAACCGCTCCCCGTCAACGCCATCTTCACCCCGAGCGCGCGCGACCGCGCCCGCGCGCTCGGGATCGCGCTGCCGTGAGCGGCGTGACGCCGTCACCATCGCCGGGACACACCGTCGAGTTCCGCGTCCGCTACGCGGAAACCGACCAGATGGGGGTGGTGTACCATTCCGAGTACCTCGTCTGGTGCGAGGTGGGTCGCACCGAGTTCATCCGCGCACTCGGCCTTCCGTACGCCGAGATGGAGCGTCGCGGGGCCTTTCTCGCGGTGGCCGACGCGTCCCTGCGCTTCCACGCCCCCGCACGCTACGACGACCTGGTGCGCGTGGAAACGACGCTCGCCTCGGTCAAGTCGCGCGCCATCACCTTCGACTACCTGATCCAGCATGCCGAGAGCGGAACGCGACTCGTGAGCGCCCGGACCATGCTGGTGTCGCTCGACGCAAGCGGACGCCCCGCGCCCATTCCGGCGGACGTGCGCGAGCTCCTGGAGCGTGCGATGGAGCCCGGTTCGTGAGGCGGATGGCGCCGCTGGTCGCGACCGCGCGAGGGGCCGATGTGCGCGGCGTCACAATGCTGCTCTCGCTGCTTCTGCTCGGAGCGTGCGCGCCGCGCGTGCGGCCGCTGGTGGGACTTCCCGCTCCGGCGCGAATTCCGAGTCCTGCACTCCCGCCGGGGCATGCGCGCATCGTCTTTCGATGGGAATACGGGGACCCGATCTTCTCCGCGAAAGGCGAGGGCGTGGCCCGTATCGCGCCGCCCGACTCCGTCCGCCTCGACTTCTTTTCCGATGGGGGGATGGGCGGAGGATTCGCGATCCTCATCGGCGATCGCCTCTCGACCCCGGCAAACGATGACGCGCGCAAGTATCTTCCCCCAGTGCCACTCCTCTGGGCGGCGCTCGGGCGACTGCAGGTGAGCGGCGCGGACACGGTGGCGGTGGTGCGGGGCGATTCGGTGCTCGCGGACATCGGTCGGAGCCAGGTGTGGCGCGCCACCGTTCGCGGCGACTCGCTCGTCGAGCTGCAACGCATCGACGGGCAGCGGCTGCGGGAGCGGGTGCAACGCGACGCGAGCGTCGTGACATACCGCAACTTCGGCTCGCGCCGGCGCCTGACCCTCACGTTGACTCGTCGCATTGCCGATCCCCCGTACGATGAAGCGATCTGGCTTCGGTAGCCTGGCACTCGCACTCGCACTCCTCACCACGGGGTGCCTCTACTCGCTGTCGGGTGGAGGGGGACTCCCCAAGCACGTGCGCACCGTTGCCGTCATTCCGTTCGAGAACGAGACGGCGAACCCCGAGCTTGCGGGCGAACTGCACCAGGAGTTGCGCAAGGCGATGGCGGACCGCCTGGGGCTTCGCGACGCAACGGAACAACGCGCGCACGCGATCGTGACCGGGAAGATTACCGCCTACGAGGCCGACGTTCCCATCGCCTTCTCCGCTGATCCCTCGCGTGCCACGTCCGCGCGCCGCCGCTTGCAGCTGCGCGTCGACGTCCGGATCGAGGACCGGACCACCGGGCGCATCCTCTTCGAGCGCAACGGCGTCAGCGCGGAGGGAGAGTATGCCGAGCGCGAGGAGGCCAACGGACGCAAGCAGGCCATCCAGCGCATCGTGAACGACATTGTCGAAGGGGCGCAGTCGCAGTGGTGAGCGACCGACGAGGGGCCGGCAAGCTCGGGTGCCTCGTCAGCATCCTCCTCCTCGTCACCGTGGGCTACTTCGGCGTCAACATCGGAGAGGTCTACCTGCGTTACTACGAGTTTCGCGACGCCATGCAGCAGGAGGTGCGCTTCGCGCGCACGCGCACCGACGACGACATTCGCCGTCGGCTGGCCGCGCTCGCCGACTCACTCGGGCTGCCGGAGGAGGCCGCGCACGTCACCGTCCGACGCAGCGCGAACGTCATTCGCATCCGCAGCGAGTACGTCGAACTCGTGGAACTCCCGCTCTTCGTCCGCTCGTTCCCCATGAAGCCCTCGGCCTCCGGCCCGCTGTGAGCGCATTCGACCCATCGCGACGCGTGCTCTCGCGTGAGGAGGCGAAGGCCTGGCGTGAGGCGCAGGGAGGGCGCGTGGTGTTCACCAACGGCGTCTTCGATCTCCTGCACCCCGGGCATGTGGACGTGCTCACCGCGGCGCGCCGCGAGGGCGATGCCCTCGTCGTTGGCCTCAACTCCGACGCGTCGGTGCGGCGGTTGAAGGGACCCGAACGACCGGTGCGCTCCGAGGCCGAGCGCGCATACGTGCTGGCCGCGCTTCGCTGTGTCGATGTAGTCTGTGTCTTTGACGAGGACACCCCCCTCGAGCTCGTGCGCGCGTTGCTGCCCGACGTGATCGTGAAGGGCGGCGACTACGTCGAGTCCACCGTCGTCGGCGCCCGCGAGGTTCGCGCGCACGGCGGCCGCGTGGTCATCGTTCCACTCACCCCCGGGCAGTCCACCACGTCCATCATCGAGAAGCTCCGTGCCCAGCGTCCCCCCATCGCGCACTGACCGTCGCCCCGCCGACTTGCGACCGGTGACCCTGGAGCGATTCGCCGCCCGGCGCGCCGAAGGCTCGTGCCTGGTGAGCTTCGGCGAGACCCGCGTCTTGTGCGCGGTCAGCGTGGAGGACGGCGTGCCAGGGTGGCGAAAGGGGAGCGGCCTGGGGTGGCTGACCGCGGAGTACGCCATGCTCCCGCGGGCCACGCACACGCGGTCCCCTCGCGAACGCACCCAGCTGGGCGGGCGCACGCAGGAGATCCAGCGGCTCATCGGGCGAAGCGTTCGTGCTATGCTCGACGACTTCGCGTTCGGCGAGTACACGCTGCGCATCGACTGCGATGTCCTCGATGCGGACGGAGGGACCAGGACCGCTGCCATCACCGGGGCCGCGGTCGCCGTCGTCGATGCCTTCGCCTGGATGGCGGAGTCGGGCCGGGTGCCCGCCTCGCCGGTCAGGCGACGCGTGGCGGCGGTGAGCGTGGGAATGTTGATGGGAGAGCCGCGGCTCGACCTCGAGTATCGCGAGGACGTCGCCGCCGACGTCGACATGAACGTGGTGATGACGAGCGAGGGTCGCTTCGTGGAGGTGCAGGGCACCGGCGAGCATGCCGCGTTCGATCGCGACCAGCTGGACGCGCTGGTGACGCTCGCCGCCGAGGGGATCCGTCAGCTCGACGCGCTGCAGCGGGCCGCGCTCGCCTCGCCCCGGACGTGACGCGGCTCCTCGTCGCTACGCGCAACGGCGGGAAGTTGCGCGAACTCGCGCCCCTCCTCGAGGCCGCCGGCTTCCATCCCGTGACGCTCGATGCCGCCGGCATTCCCGAGACGCCTCACGAGGAGGCGATCGAGATGCATGACACCTTCGAGGCGAATGCCCTGGCCAAGGCGAGGCACTTCCATGCCATCAGCGGGTTGCCTGCGCTTGCCGACGATTCGGGGCTGTGTGTCGACGCGTTAGGCGGCCGCCCTGGCGTACGGTCCCGGCGATGGTCGGGTCGGCATGACCTGCGGGGGCGCGCCCTGGACGTGGCCAACAACGCCACCCTGCTGGCCGCGCTGTCTCCGGGAATGCCGCGCGGCGCGGCGTATGTCTGTGCGGCGGCCTTCGTGGACGATGAACGCGAGGTTGTCCGCATCGGGTCGGTGCGCGGCCACATCCTGGATGCCGCCCGCGGGGGCCTCGGCTTCGGCTACGACCCGCTCTTCTTCAGCGACGAGTTGGGGCGCGGATTCGGCGAGGTGACGCGCGAGGACAAGGCGACCGTCAGCCACCGCGCTCGCGCCGTGTCGGCACTGCTGGACGCGCTTTCGGGCACCAGCGCCAGCGCCAACCGGACGTAGCCCGGCAGTTGCTCTGAATCCGCCGCCCGGTCTTCGTCGATTCCCGAGGTTTCGGCACGGCCGAGGACGTTGACATCTGGCGACGTCCGGCTACAATTCGGCTTCCCAGCGGGGCGTAGCGTAGCCCGGTATCGCGCCTGCTTTGGGAGCAGGAGGTCGCCGGTTCAAATCCGGCCGCCCCGACTTCGCAGGGATGCCGACCTTGGCGGTCGGTCGAAGCGCCAGTAGCTCAGTTGGATAGAGCGGCAGCCTTCTAAGCTGTAGGTCGGGGGTTCGATTCCCTCCTGGCGCACCAGGTGTGCGAGCGGTTCGTCGCTCCCTTAGCTCAATTGGCAGAGCAAGCGACTCTTAATCGCTAGGTTGATGGTTCAAGTCCATCAGGGAGCATTCGGGGTTCGCTAGTGACCCCAGCGGTTAGTCCGGAACGAGGACAGGTAGCGCGGGCTGCCCACTGCGGCAGCCCGCGCTCGTCTTCGGGGTGAGTGGTGGTGGTTGGCTCGCGGCCGGTCGGGGACTTCTCGCACTCGCATTCGGTCGCGAGCGTGTGCGGACTTCGGGTGGAGCAGGGGATGGGGACGGGGATGAGTGGCCGGCGATGTGGGGCTGCGCGGTGGTCATGTCAGGGGCTTTTCGCCCCTTGCGTGAGAGGGAGCAAGCGCTTATTTGTTCGTTCTCCCCGGCAAGTTGCCTACCCAATCGGGTAGGTAACGTGAGTGAAGGGGAGACCTTGACGAGGCGATCTCATCGCTATATTCTTCAAGGCTGTCGCAATTGCGACATCAAATGCTGATTGAAAATCGAGTTGAGCGTGAAGTGTGCGAGGCGGACTCGTCGAGCCGATGC
>CAZVDJ010000345.1:0-5279 GCA_964626245.1 uncultured Gemmatimonadaceae bacterium | reverse complement strand
CACCTCGAACGTCGACCCACCGATGCGCAGCGTGCGGCCGAGCGGGTCGAGGCCGGGGAAGAAGTGCGCCGCGACCTCGGAGCCGATCACCAGCACCTTGCTTCCCAGCGTGACTTCCTGCGCGGCAAAGCTCCGCCCCGCGGTGAGCTTGTACTTCTTCAGCGTGAAGTACGACTCCTCTGCCGCGACCGCCTGCACCTGCTTGGGCCGCGCGAACGACGACGTCGCGTAGGCGAACGTCATGTTCTCGATGGACGACACCATCCCGGCCGGCAGGACCGAGCGCACCTGCTCGACCTCCACCTCGTACAGCCGCGGACGGCGCTGCATCTCGCGCCACTCGGCCTCGGAGCGGTCGCCAAACTCCCCGCCCATGCGCCGCAGCGTGAAGGTGTTCACCCCCAGCAGCGCGCCGGCGAAGTCCTCCTCCACGTAGCGGCTCATCCCCTCGACGATGGAGACGACGGCGATGAGGAACATCACGCCGATCATCACGCCAAGGAGCGTGAAGAAGCTCTTCAGCTTCTGGACGCGGATCTGGGCGAAGGCGAGCCGGATTGCTTCAAAGAACGGCACGAACGGCGCGGCTTACGAAATTCCCATCGACTGCTTGAACGCCGAGCGCCGGTCGTCGCTGGCGATCACGCCGTCGCGCAGCACCACCACGCGGCGGGCATGCGCGGCGATGTCCGGCTCGTGCGTGACCATGATGACCGTTTGCCCCGAGTCGGCCAGGCTCTCGAAGACGCGCATGATCTCTTCCGACGTCTGCGAGTCGAGGTTACCGGTCGGCTCGTCGGCCAGCAGGATGGAGGGGTTGTTCACCAGCGCGCGGGCAATGGCGACGCGCTGGCGCTGGCCGCCCGACAGCTCGTTGGGGCGGTGGTTCATCCGGTGATCGAGCTGCACCTGCTCCAGCGCATGCTTCGCGCGCTTCTTCCGGTCATCGGACGAGATGCCCGCGTAGACCAGCGGCAACTCCACGTTGTGGAGCGCCGTGGCGCGCGGCAGGAGGTTGAACGTCTGGAAGACGAAGCCGATCTCCTTGTTCCGCACGCGGGCCAGCGCGTCGTCGCTCATCTGCGACACGAGCGTCCCGTTGAGCCAGTACTCGCCGGCCGTGGGCGTGTCCAGGCAGCCGATGAGGTTCATGAGCGTCGACTTGCCCGAGCCCGACGGTCCCATGATCGCGACGTACTCGTTGCGACGGATGGCGAGGTCCACGCCGCGAAGGGCGCGCACGACTTCGCCCCCCATGTCGTACTCGCGCTTCAGGCCCCGGGTGACGATCACCCAGTCCTTCCCCGGGGTCACGCCGGGGGCCTGCACCACCGCGCGTCGCTCGGCCGTCGTGCTCAGCGAGTGCTCGCCGGTGGTGCTCATCGTGGTGTCGCCACCCTGGAATTCGCTCACGTCTTGGCTCCCATGTCGGGCTTCTTGGTAGGCTTCGGTTCCTTCACCAGCGCGCCATCCTTCAACTCACGAATGGCCTGGTAGGTGCCGCCGACAATGCGCTCCCCGTCCTTGAGCCCTGACACGACCTCGAAGTACTTGTCGCCGGCGATCCCCACCTTTACGGGGCGGAAGGTCACCTTGCTGTCGGTCCCCACCACGAACACCCCCTCCACGTCCTTCTTCCCGACTTCCTTGCGTGCCGGCTGCCCGGGGACTCCCGCCGTGTCGGCTCCGATCTCCTCGTTCTCGCGCACCGTGAGGGCGATGATCGGGATGGTCAGGACCTGGGTCCGCGCATCGGTCACGATCTTGGCCGTGGCGGAGAAATCGGGGCGCGTCTCGGGCGGCGGGTTGAGGAGCCGCACCTTGACCTCGTAGTCGATCGCCTGCTCGGTGGTGCTGGTGGCCGCCGCCGCCCGCACGGACGAGTTGGAGATCTCGACCACCTTGCCCAGGAAGGTCGTATCGGGGAAGGCGTCGATCTGCACCACCGCCGAGTCGCCCACGGCGATGCGGGCGACGTCGGTCTCGTCGACCTTGACCGTCGTCTCGAACACCGACAGGTCGGCGATGGTCAGGAGCGTGGCCGCATCCTTGTTGAATGTGCCGGGGACCGCCGTCTCGCCCTGTTCCACGACAAGGCGCGTGATGCGCCCAGACATGGGGGCCAGGATGGTCGTGCGGGCCAGGTTGCTGCGCGCCTCGCGCAGCGACGCCGCCGACTGGTCGGCGTTCTGGTTCGCCGCCTCCAGCAGCGCGGTGTTCACCTCGACCGCGGTCTTGAGCTGCTCGAGCGACTCGTCGGAGATCAGCGCCGGGTTGCTCTTCTTGATCTCCATCGAGCGCTCGTAGTTGCGCTGCGCCTGGATCAGGTTGGCCTTGGACTGCGCCGCCGAGGCGCGAGCCGACGCCAGCGCAGCCTCGGAGCGCTGCACCGCGGCCTGGTACTGCGCAGGGTCGATCTCCAGGAGGAACTGCCCCTTCTTGACGACCTCTCCTTCCTTCACCGCGAGGCGCACGATGCGCCCGCTGATGTCGGAGGCGACATCGACCTTGGTGACGGGCTGCACCTGCCCGCTGGCGGTGACGGAGGCGACCAGGTCGCGCTTCTCCACCGCCTCGATGCGGACCTCGGTGGCCTTCTCTCCGCTGCGGGAGCGCGCCGCGACGAAGGCCACCACCGCGCCGACCGCGATGACGCCCAAACCCCACTTCATGCCTTTACTCATTGCACAGTTCCTTGGTTAGCGCAGCGGGCGGCCCACCGCAGCTTCGAGCGCGGCAAAGGCCTTGTGAAAGTCGTAGATCGCGTTGATGCGGTCCGTCTCGGCGCGCTCGTAGTCGCTTCGCGCCTGCGTCACGTCCACGAACGTGTTGGCCCCCACCCGGAAGCGCTCCTGCGCCAGCGCCAGCGCCTCGCGCGCGGCGACCGTGTTCTGCTCCTGGAGCCGCACGGTCTCGTACGCGGTGGTGAGGTTGCGGTACGCCGACGTGACCTCGGCGGTCAGGCGCAGCTCCTGCTCGCGGACGCGGTAGCGGGCGTCGTTGCGGCTGGCCGTTGCTTCCTGGATGCGCTGCTCGCGGGTGAAGCCGTCGAAGATCGGCAGCGACACCTGCGCCTGCAGCTGGAGCGGCGAGCGCGTCATCTTGAACGGGAACTGCGCATTGGCATCGCGCAGCGCCGACGCCTGGGCGTCGGTGAAGACGATGGCCGCGCACTGCTGCGCGATGCTGGGAAGGCCGGCGCCACGACGCAGCGAGTCGGTGCTCAGGCAGCTGCGTTGCGAGCGCAACGCGTCGGTGCGCGCATCGGAAATGCTCCCGTCGATGTTGCGCAGCTGCTGCGAGAAGCCGCTCACGCCCGAGCTGAGCGACAGCGACGGAAAGTAGGCGGAACGCGCGCTGGAGACGCCCACGTCGGTGGCCCGCTCGCGCGAGCGAAGCGCCGCCAGCGAGGGGTTGGCGTTGCGCGCCTGGGACAACAGCGCATCGAGCTGCATGGTGGGCTGCGCGAGCGGGAGTTCGGTCGCGAGCGTCACGCCCGAGGGTTGCTCGACGCCCAACTGCTGGAAGAGGCGAAGCTTCTCCACCTCCACCGAGTTGCGTTCGCGCAGCACGGCCACCTGCTGCTGTCCCACCTGGACCTCGGCGCGGCGCACGTCGAGCGTGGTCGCCGCCCCCACCTGCTGGCGCGCGCGCGCCAGCTCGAGCTGCGCCTGCACCGAGCGCAGCAGCGTGTCCTGCAGCGTGGCGCGAGCCTGCGCCTGGAGGACGTTGAGGTACTGCGTGGTGACGTTGGCGCGCAGCGTCGCCTCGGCGCCGCTGATGTCTGCCTCCGCGGCATCGAGGTTGGCGCGCTGCTGCTTGCGCGCCATCCAGTTGGCGGCGCTGATCGCCAGGTCGACCGACAGGTCAGCCGACGACGAGAGGACGTCCGAGGTGGAACCGAACGCCTGGCCGGCGAAGAACTGCTGGCGCCCTTCGCGATAGCTGGAGCCGAACGAGGTGCGGAGCGAGGGGAGGAGCTGCCCCTGCGCCGTGCGCAGCTGGGCGGCGGCGCGAATGCGCCCCGACCCGGTGAGCAGGTAGGTGGGGTTGTTGCGGACGGCCAGACGAATCGCTTCGTCGAGCGTGAGCACGGGCCCGCCCGCCTGGCCGAACGCCGGCGCCAGGGGCGCCGCGACAAGGACGAGCAGGGTGCGGATCAATCGTCGCATGGAGTGCCGGAAGCTGAAGGGGGAGACGTGTGCTGCCTGTACGGGAGGGGAAAAAGGAGGGTTTCAGCTCGTCCCGACCATGTGCAACGCGCCGCCCACCGCCTCGCGTTTCACCCCCTCCGTGGTCCGCGAGGTGATCGCAAGTCGGCGGGCGTCGCCTGCTGGCCCTGCCCGGAAGCTCCCGCGCGACCGTCCCGGTCGCAGCGGCCGCGGGATCGGCGGTCCGCTACGGGGCTGGGGGGTCGTCGCGCTGGGCGACGAGATTGCGCGCGGGAATGGCCACCTTGAGGACGCGTCCCCTGGTGTCGACCCACACGTCACGCGTCGCCCCATCGGGCTCGGTCAGGACGAGATGTCGCGCCTCCAGATCCTTCGTCCCGATGGACACCATTTCGGTTCCCGCCGTTGCCAGTCGCAGCACCAACTGTGCGTTCCGGCGCGGCACGACGATGGTCACGCTGGTCCCGGGCGTGCGCCGCGCCAGGAAGAAGTACTGGTGAAAGACGTCGTCATCGAGGATCAGCGCGCCGTCGGTCACGATGTACTCCTTGGCCGACTCGCCGCGGGCGCTGTTGATGCGCGCGCTCACCCGGCCGCGGCTGATCTTTCCACTCCAGCGCTCCGACCCCGTGGTGGTGCCCCGGCTCTCGATCTGATAGTCGGACGGGCGCCCCAGCGAGTCGGAGTGCAAGGCCGGCATGAGCCGGCGATCGCCGAAGACCACCGTGGCGCGGGCGACGTACTCGAGCGCGCCCGACGCACCGGGCGTCCCCTCGATCCGGAAGTCCTCGCGCCCCGCGCGCTGGTTCGCCACGGTGATCGTGAAGCTCCCCTGGTCGATGATCTGCGCCGCCTGCGCCCGTCCCTCCGCCGGCACCAGTCCGGCAGCGGCCGTCAGCAGCAGGGCTGCAGCAAGGTGGCGTCGTGACTTGGTCATGGGCATAAGGTAGTACCCGGTGCGAACTCGTGCGTTCGGGCAGCTACTCGGTCGTCGGCGGGGCCAGGAGGATCCGGTCGCGAATCCTCATGAAGATCCGCGTGTAGATGGCAGCACCGGTCTCGGCGCTGGCGGCGCTTGGGAGCCCCACCGAGCCGGCGCTGTCGGCG
>CAZVDJ010000344.1:0-5286 GCA_964626245.1 uncultured Gemmatimonadaceae bacterium | reverse complement strand
GGCTGGCCGTGGCGCCGGAGCGGCGCGTGGGGATGGTGAGCGTGATGCGGCCGGTGGCGGCGATCGACGAAGGGGAGTGGTTGCGGCTGGCGGACGAGGCGTCGCGCCGCGCCGGGGCGGCGTCCCACGGCGCCGCGGGGCATCGTGGCGGGGAAGGCGCGAGCGCCGAGCGCCGGATCGTGGCGCGGCTGCGTTACCGCGGGCAGGGGCACGAACTGGAGGTTCCCATCGCGGACGGCGACGACGCGGCGCGCGTGACCGAGCGCTTTGCCGCCGTGCATGACCGGCGCTACGGCTTCGTGCTGGAGCTGGACGTGGAGGCGGTGAGCCTGCGCGCCACCCTGTCGTCGCATGCCCCCGCGTTGCACCTGACGCGCGCCGGCGTCGCGTCGTGGGACGCCGCGACCCTGGTGGACACGGGCGCGCCGCTCGACGTGACCATCGCCGGCCCCGCCGTGATCACCCTTCCCGACGCCACGCTGCGCGTCGCCGCGGGGTGGAGCGCCCGCGCCCTTCCCATGGGCGGCTGGCTGCTGGAATCCGCCACCTAGCCGCCTCCTCCCGTCTCCCGCCTCCCGTCTCCCGTCTACACTCTCCGACCCATGTCCTTTGATCCCCTGGCCCTGACGGTCTTTTCCAACGCGGTCGCCATGATCGCGGAGGAAATGGGGACGGTGCTGGAGCGCGGCGCGCTGTCGCCTAACATCCGGGAGCGGCGCGATGCATCGTCGGCGCTGTTCGATGGCGGCGGGCGCATGATCGCACAGGCGGCGCACATTCCCGTGCACCTGGGGGCAATGCCCGAGGCGGTGCGCGCGGTGCGCGCCTGCGCCCCCGTGCCGGGCGATGTCTTCCTCCTCAACGACCCGAATCACGGAGGGTCGCACCTCCCCGACCTGACGATGGTCGAGGTGATCGGTGAGGGGGAGCGGGTGGTGGGCTTTGCCGCCGTTCGCGCGCACCACGCCGACGTGGGCGGGATCTCGCCCGGGAGCATGCCGCGCGGGGCAACCGAGCTGGTGCAGGAGGGGATCATCGTGCCGCCGGTGCGCATTGCCCGCGGCGGCGACTGGCACCGCGACGTGCTGGCCCTCGTCCTGGCCAACGTGCGAACGCCCAACGAGCGGCTGGGCGACCTGCGCGCGCAGCGCGCGGCGTGCGCCACCGGGCGCGACGGCTGGCTGGCCCTGCGCCGCCGCGAGGGCGGGACGGCGGTGGAGGCCGCGTGCGAGGCGTTGCTCGACTACACCGAGCGACGGGCCCGCGCACGCATTGCACAGTTGGGGGCGGCGCGCGGCTTCGCCCGCGACGCGCTGGAGGGCGATGGCGTCACCGAGGACGACGTCGCCGTGGTCGTGGCACTGGAGGCCCTGGGCGACCGGTTGCGGCTGGACTTCACCGGCACGTCGCCCATGGTGGCGGGCAACGTGAACGCCCCGTTCGCCGTGGCGCGTGCGGCGGCGGTCTTCGTGCTGCGCACGCTGCTCGACGACGACGTACCCACGAACGACGGCATCGCGCGCGCCCTCGAGCTGGTCGTCCCCGAGGGCTCGGCGATCAATGCCCGCTGGCCCGCGGCGGTGGCCGCCGGGAACGTGGAGATGTCGCAGCGCATCACCGATACGCTCTTTGCCGCCCTGGCCGACGCCGGGGTGGACGTGCCGGCGCAGGGGCAGGGGACCATGAACAACATCACCTTCGGCGGGCCAGGCTGGACCTTCTACGAAACGTTGGGAGGAGGGCAGGGTGGTTCGTCGCGCGGAACCGGGCCCAGCGGCGTGCACGTGGGAATGAGCAACACGCGCAACACGCCCATCGAGTCGCTGGAGCATGCCTATCCGCTGCGCATCGATGAGTACGCGGTGCGGCGCGGGTCGGGTGGTGCCGGGGAGCACCCGGGCGGCGACGGCGTGGTGCGGCGCTACCGCGTGCTCGCGCCGTGCACCGTCACGATCGTCTCGGAACGGCGCCGACGGGCGCCGTTAGGCGCGGCCGGCGGTGCCCCGGCGCTCCCCGGCCTCAACCTGCGCAACGGCGAGCCGATTCCTGCCAAGTGCCGACTGGAGCTGGCCGCTGGCGACGTCATCAGCGTGCTGACCCCCGGCGGCGGCGGCTGGGGAGCGCGACGCTCGTGAGGTGCGTGCCGCGAAGGTCTGTGCGGGTGAGCTACGGGGTCTCGGAGCGCGCTGAGGTGCAGCGCTCGATCGTTCGCTGCGCGTGGGCGCGACCTGGCATGGCCGTCGCGATGGCGCTGTCACTTGCCGCGTCGCCGTTGCACGGACAGGACCCGCGCCTGCACGCGGGGCGCGGAGCGCCGAGCGTCGCCGTCCCCCGCGTGTCCGGCGCCATCTCGCTGGATGCGACGCTCGACGAGCCGGCGTGGGAGGGCGCGGTGCGGCTGACGGGCTTCTCGCAGTACCAGCCCGTGGACCAGCGCCCGGCCGTGGAGGAGACGGAGGTGCGCATCGTCTATACCGCGCAGGCGATCTACTTCGGGATCGTGGCCACGAGTGCCGCCCCGGGCAGCGTGCGCGCCACCCGTGCCCGCCGCGACCAGATTGCCAACGACGATCGCGTGATCGTCTACCTCGACACCTTCAACGATCGCCGCCGCGCCTTCTTCTTCGGCGCCAATGCGCTGGGCGTGCAGGTGGACGGGGTACGAACGGAGGGCGCCGTGAGCGCGGCCTCCATGTTCGGGGGCAGCGTCGACCTCAATCCGGACTTCCGGTACGAGACCAGCGGCCGGCTGACCGACGGGGGCTATGTCATCGAGATGCGCGTCCCGTTCAAGTCGTTGCGCTTTCCCGACGGGCCGCAGACGTGGGGCATCCAGGTGGTGCGCCACATCCCCTCGCGCTCCGCGGAGGACACGTGGACCGACGTGCAGCGCGGCGCGTCGTCGTTCCTGGCGCAATCCGGCCGCCTCACCGGGATCGAGCAGGTGGAACGCGGCGTGGTCACCGACCTCCAGCCGTTCCTCACCGAGGCGGTCTCGGGGGAGCGCCGGCCCGACGGGCGGTTCGCGCGCGACGACGGGACGTTCGACGCCGGCCTCAACGCCCGATTTGGCTTTCCATCGTTTGCCATCGATGCCACCCTGAATCCGGACTTCTCGCAGGTGGAGGCCGACGCGGGGCTGGTGACGGTGAACGAGCGCTTCACGCTCTTTCTCCCCGAGCGCCGTCCCTTCTTCCTGGAGGGGATCGAGCTGTTCGCGACCCCCGGGCAGCTGGTCTACTCCCGCCGCATCGCCAACCCGATCGCGGGAGGCAAGCTCACGGGCAAGCTCGGGCGCGCGGGCGTGGCGCTGCTCTCGGCCGTCGATGACGCCCCGGGACAGAACGCCCTCTTCCACGTCGCGCGACTGCGCACCGACTACGGTGGCAACTCCGTCGGTGGCGTCACGGTCACCGACCGTCGCCAGGGCAGCGCGTCCAACACGGTCGTCGCGATCGACAACCGGCTCGTCTTCCGCAACCTGTACTATCTCGAGACGCAGTTCGGCCAGTCGTTCACGCGCGCCGGTGGCGCGATGCAGAGCGCCCCCATCTGGAAGGCGGAACTCGACCGCACCGGGCGTCGCTGGGGCTTCAACTACTCACTGCAGGGCTTTGGCGATCGCTTCCAGGCCGACGCCGGCTTCGTGCCGCGCGTGGGCTACCAGTACGCGCACGGCTTCAATCGCCTGGCCTTCCTGGGCGCGCCATCGGCGGCGATCCAGAACTTCACCATCTTCGCGGGCCCGTCCCGGCTGTGGCGCTACGGCGGGGTCTCCCGGCAGGCGCAACTCGAGGGCGAGGAGCAGGTGGGGACGTTCATCACGCTGCGCGGTGGGTGGCAGCTGTCACCCGGGGTGAACCGCAAGTTCTTCGTCGTCGACCGCAGCGTCGCGGGCGGCCTGCAGGCGCCGAGCGTGGAGGGCGAGCTGCTCCCGTGGGATCCGTCCACGCGCCTGGACAACCTGTGGAGTGGATCGTTCGGCGTGACCACGCCGGTCTTCGGGCGCTTCAACGCGTCTGCCTCCGTCTCCCGCGGGGCGGTGCCGATCTTCGTGGAGGGAATCGAGGGGCGCGAGGTGCGGGCGTCGGCCTCGCTCCTGCTGCGCCCCTCGCACGGGACGCGCCTCGAGGCGACCCTCACCGAGACGCACATCCGGCGCGCGGCCGACCGCTCCACCTTCGCGCGCGTGACGATCCCGCGCCTCAAGGCGGAGTACCAGCCCACGCGCGCCCTCTTCTTCCGCGTGGTGTCGCTCTACCGCGCCGATCGCGTGGCGGCGCTGCGCATGCGCGGGACGACGCTTCCGCTCTTTGACGCGGCAGGACGACCGGTCGCCGCCAGCGACGCGCGCTCGCTCCGGACCGACTGGCTGGTGCAGTACGAACCGTCGGCCGGGACCATTGCCTTCGTGGGGTACGGCGACGGCTGGCGATCGCCCGGCCTCCCCGCCGACACCGACCTTCGCCGCCAGGAGGACGGCTTCTTCCTCAAGGTGGCCTACCTCTTCCGCCGTTAGGCGGCGGGCGTCACAGCGCCAGCGACATCCCCTCGGCAGCTGCAATCACGCGCACCGCCCCGCCGCGCTCCGCCACCATCGTGTGGCAGAGCGCGAGCATCTCGTCGAGCGCGGCATCGCTCCGGTCCGGCTCGTGGTGGAAGAGCACGAGCGTCCCGACCTCCGCGGCAATCGCGAAGTCCACCGCGTCGCGATAGGACGAGTGGCCCCAGCCACGGTGCTCCATGTACTCGGTCCCCGTGTACATGGCGTCGTGGATCAGGATCGACGCCCCGCGCGCGAACTCCACCAGCGCCTCGCGCGACGAGGCGGCGTCGGCGCGGTCGCCAAAGGGGTCCAGCTCATTGTCGGGGATGAAGATCACGGAGCGCCGGTCGTCCCCCTCCGCCGACAGGCGAAAGCCCAGCGCGCTCCCGGGATGGCGCACGTTGATCGTCCGCAGGTCGTAGCCCGGCCCGCGGCGCCGCTGCTGCTCGAGTGTGCGCACCTCCATGCGGGCACTCAACTGGTCAAAGGCCACCGGAAAGACCACGGGGCTCATCTGCTGCCGCAGCACCACCTCCAGCGACCGCTCCAGCGAGGGGGAGCCCCAGAGCGTGAAGTCGTTCCCCGTCTGGAAGGCCGGGGTGAAGAAGGGGAGCCCCTGGATGTGGTCCCAGTGCGCGTGCGAGAAGTACACCTCGCCCCGGATGGGCCGGCCCTGCGCATCCTGCACGAGCGACCGGCCCAACTCGCGAATGCCGGTTCCCGCATCCAGGATCACCAGG
>CAZVDJ010000343.1:0-5293 GCA_964626245.1 uncultured Gemmatimonadaceae bacterium | reverse complement strand
GAGAAGCTGAAGTTCCCGCGCTACCGCCTGGGTGAATCACTCCTTCCCGGGACGCTGTCGATCCTCACGCGGCTTGGCGTGGCCGACAAGGTCAACGAGGCCGGCTTCACGCGAAAGAACGCGGCGACGTTCATCTGGGGCGGGGGGCGTCCCCCCTGGTCGTTCACCTTCGGCACGCCCAAGACGGCACCGTGGGTCTACGACCACTCGTTGCAGGTGACGCGCGCCGAGTACGACCACATCCTGCTCAAGGCGGCGGCCGAGCACGGCGCCGAGGTGCGCGAGGAGTGCGAGGTGTCCGACGTGCAGCTCAACGAGTCCAACGATGGAAAGCCGAGCGTGGTGACGTGGACCGCGGCCGACGGGTCGACGGGGACGCTCGAGACCGACTTCGTCATCGACGCGTCGGGGCTGCGCGGCTCGCTCTCGCAGAAGCTCACGACCCGCCAGTGGGACAAGTACTACCGCAACATGGCGGTCTGGTCGTACTGGAAGGGCGGCAAGCGGTACAAGGGCGACCTGGAGGGCAACATCTTCTCGGTCACCTTCAAGGAAGGGTGGTTCTGGATCATCCCGCTCAAGGACGACGTGTACTCCGTGGGTGCCGTGACGGCGATGGAGAACAACGAGAAGATCCGCGAGATGGGGCCGCAGGCGTTCTACATGAGCTGCATCGAGCAGTGCGACCTGGCCAAGGAGATCCTGGAAACGGCGACGCAGTGCGACGAGGTGCGCGTGCTGCGCGAGTGGTCGTACGAGGCGCAGGAGACGTCGCACCATCCGGCCTTCTTCTGCGGCGACGCGGCCTGCTTCATCGACCCGCTCTTCTCGTCGGGCGTGCACCTGGCGACGTACTCCGGCATGCTGGCGGCGGCCTCGATCGACCACCTGTACCGGCACCCCGAGGACAAGGACGAGATCCACACCTGGTACCAGAACTCGTATCGCGAGGCGTACCAGCGCTACCACCGCTTCGTCGCGGCGTTCTACGCCTGCAACGACGAGCCGGACTCGGTCTTCTGGAAGAACCGCAAGATCGACGGCGCCAAGGACTCGCGCTTCGACGGCAAGGCGTGGTTCCAGACGCTGACCGGCGAGACGCTGCACGAGGACGCGGCGGGGATCGAGGAGGTGCAGTCGGGGGCCGAGACGCTGGCCACGCTGTGGCAGCACGGGACCAAGGAGATCTCCGACCAGTACGACGGCTCGGAGCTGGCCAACCGCCGCCTCCTGTACGCCAATGACCTGTTCAAGAGCTTCCAGTCGATGAAGTCGATTCGCTGGACCGGGAAGGAAGTGCGCCTGGTGTCGCAGTGGCGGGTGCACCCGACGTCGTTCCAGCTGGAGAAGCAGTACTTCCTGGGGAACGAGACGGGGAAGGTGATGCGCGCCTATCCGCTCTCCGAGGCGCACCGCGCACTCTTCGCGGAGCTGCAGAGCGAGCCGATGACGTTCGAGGAGCTGCACGACCGGCTGAAGGAGATCCCGGGCGTCGGGTCGCCGATGCAGATCATCGGGCGGCTGTATGAGGAGCACTTCATCAAGGGATACAACGCCTCGGGCGAGTTCGTCCCGATCCGGGCGGCGCTGCGCTTTGGCGGCGTGGGGTCGGAAGACGACATTTCCTAGCACTTCCAGCGCACTTCCCGCGCGGTGGCACCGGTCGTGCTTGGCATGACCGGTGCCGGCACATCAGGAGAGAACACGTGGACAAGCAAGCAATCGTCGCGGACATGCTCGAGCTCCTCCAGGGGACGCTCGATTCCCACATGCTCGAGGAGGGGGGCGAGGCCGTTCGCGCCACGCCGGAGCTGACCCTCATTGGAGATACCGCGGCGGTGTCGTCGATGGCGCTGGTCTCGTACATCGCCGACGTGGAGTCGATGCTGGCCGAGAAGTACGACCTCACCCTCACCCTCGTGAGCGAGCGGGCGCTGTCGCGCAAGAAGAGTCCGTTCCGCACGGTGGACGCCCTGGCCGAGTACGTGGTGGAGCTGGTGGAAAACCCCGCCGAGATCTCCACCTGACCCAACTTCCCGGGTTCCCCGGGTACCCCGGAGGGGGCGTGGAGCACATCGACTGGCAGTTGCAACGATTCGCGGAAGGGCACGACCGAACGGCGATCGTTTGGCGCGACCATCCGTACACCTACGCCGATCTCGCCGGGCAGTATCACGAGTGGGTGCGGCGCCTGACGGCCGCAGGGGTCACCGCCGGCAGCTCGGTGGCGGTGGTCGGCGACTTCTCGCCCGGGTCCATGACCGCGCTGCTGGCCCTCATTGGGCTCAAGTGCATCCTGGTCCCCATGTCGCGCGACTCGCGCGACCAGCACGACCAGTTCAACGCCATCGCCGAGCTCGACTTCCGCATCGAGCTGGACGAGAACGACCAGGGGACGATCAACCCCACCCCCTTTCGCCAGGGGCACCCGCTGCTGCAAAAGCTGCGCGATGCGGGTGAGGCGGGGCTGGTGCTCTTCAGCTCGGGATCCACCGGCAAGCCCAAGGCAATCCTGCATGCGCTGCCGCAGCTGCTGGAGAAGTTCCGCACGCCGCGCCACTCGCATCGGACGGTCACCTTTCTCCTCTTCGACCACATCGGCGGCTTCAACACGCTGATGTACACGATGGCCAACCTGGGGTGCGTCGTGGCCCCGGACGACCGCAGCGTGGCCAAGGTCTGCAAGGCGATCGAGCGGCACAAGGCGGAGCTCCTTCCCACCTCGCCGTCGTTCCTCAACCTCCTGCTGCTCGGCGAGTCGCACCGCGACTTCGACCTCTCGTCGCTCAAGCTCATCACCTACGGCACCGAGGTGATGCCCGAGCGCACGCTGCAGCTCCTGAGCGAGGCGTTCCCCAACGTGCGGCTGCAGCAGACGTACGGGCTGTCGGAGCTGGGGATCCTGCGCTCCAAGTCGGCGTCCAACCAGTCGCTCCTGGTGCAGGTGGGGGGCGAGGACTACGAGACCAAGGTGGTCGACGGGACGCTGCGCATCCGCGCCCGGTGCTCGATGCTGGGCTACCTCAACGCCCCGTCGCCCTTTGACGAGGAGGGGTGGTTCAACACCGGCGATTCGGTGATCCAGGAAGGGGAGTACTATCGCATCCTGGGTCGCGTCACCGAGATCATCAACGTGGGCGGGCAGAAGGTGTACCCGGCCGAGGTGGAGAAGGTGATCGCCGAGATCCCCGACTTCACCGACGTGGCGGTGAGCGGCGAGCCGCACCTGCTGATGGGGAACGTGGTGGTGGCCACGGTGCAGATGGCCGAGCCGGCCCCCGCCGCCGAGGTGAAGCGGAAGATCCTGGAGCACTGTCGCGGACGGCTGCAGCCGTTCATGATTCCTGCCAAGGTCAAGGTCGTCACCGACAGCCTGGTCAACTACCGCTTCAAGAAAGTGCGGCGTTAGGCACGCATGGCCATCGAGTTCCTCAATCCACGCAGCGCCGCTGACGTGGACCGGGTTGCCACGCTGTACGAGGAGCACCTGGCCGACAGCCCGGTGGTCCTGCTCGGCCCCCGCTTCCTGCGCGAGTTCTTCTTCAGGCAGCTCGTCGAGAGCAAGCTGCTGGACGTGCTCGTCTGCCGGCACGATGGAAAGGTCGTGGCCTTCCTGTCGTGGACCAACCATCCGGGCGACTTCATCGGACGCGGCATCAAGAAGCACTTCCTCGCCCTCTCGTGGATCATGCTCAAGGGGGTGCTCGCGAAGCCCGCCTCGCTCAAGCAGATCCTTTCCGCGATCAGGATCGTGAGCAAGCGCTCCGGCGACGCCGGCAAGGAAGAAGATCCCAAGGCGATCGAGGCGATCTCGCTGGTGGTCCCGCCCGAGTTCCAGAAGCACATCCCGCCCGGAGGAAAGGCGCGCACCACCGTGCGCCTGGTGCAGGAGCTGGCCGCGCACGCCCGCACCCAGGGCTACGAGCGCGTGCTGTACGTGGTGCAACCGAGGAACAAGGCGTCGAGCATCTTCTTCGCCGTGATGGGGTGCGAGCTGAACAAGCGCACCTACGCCGGCGAGGAGGTGTACGTCTACACCCACCACCTGGTGGAGCAGGCGGCCAATGCCTGACGAGGCGGCACCGGCCGGCGAGCAAGTGGCCACGCAGGGCGGGACTGTCGACGCGCGCCCCGTGGCGCTGGTGACAGGGGCCCGAAAGGGCATCGGGCACTTCCTGGCCGAGCAGCTGCTGGCGGCCGGCTATCGCGTGGTGGGCTGCGGGCGCGGCGAGGAAGGGTGGAGCGCGGACGGGTTCGAGTACCGCGTCTGCGACGTCGCCGAGGAGGGGCAGGTGCTCCCGCTCATGCGGCACATCGGCAAGGCGTACGGGCGGCTGGACGTGGTGGTCAACTGCGCGGCGCTGGCGTCGATGAACCACACGCTGCTCACGCCGGTGTCGTCGGTGGAGAAGATGCTGCGCGCCAACGTGACCGGGACCTTCCTGGTGAGTCGCGAGGCGGCCAAGGTGATGCGCAAGCGCAAGTTCGGGCGCATCGTGAACGTGTCGTCGGCCGTGGTGCCGTTGCGGCTGTCGGGGGAGGCGGGCTACCTGGCCTCAAAGGGGGCGGTGCAGGTGCTGTCGCAGGTGATGGCGCGCGAGCTGGCCGAGTTCGGGATCACGGTGAACGTGGTGGCGCCCGGCCCCACCGAGACGGACATGATCCGCGGCGTCCCCAAGGCCAAGATCGACGAGCTGACCCAGCAGTTCTTCAACAAGCGCCTCACGACGCGCGAGGACATTGCCAACGTCGTGCTCTTCCTGTTGCGTAAGGAGAGCGGGGGAGTGAACGGGCAGGTCATCTACCTGAACGGCGTGCCCAACGACTAGAAGGGCTTTCAGCACCCGCCGCCGCAGCGCCGGCGCCCTGCGTCCGCGGGAGGGCGCGGCTGCGGGCGTTGAAACGACCTGTAGCGAGTGGTGAGGCCATGACACTGGTGATCCGAGGGAGCGCGCCGCACCGCGCGCCGCAGTCTCGCTGCCGCACGATGGCCGCGGCCGTCACGGCGCTCGTCGCCGTCGCCTGCACGCCGGCGGCGCATTCGCCAGGACCCACCGCGGCGCCAGACCTGGGCAAGCGCGCCGTGGGTTCCCGCGGCGCCGTGACTTCGGCGCACCCGCAGGCCAGCGAGGCGGGACTCGCCATGCTGCGCGCCGGCGGCAACGCCATCGACGCGGCGGTCGCTGCCGCGTTTGCCATTGGGGTCACCGAGCCGCAGTTGTCGGGGGTGGGTGGCGGTGGGGCGCTGGTCTACTGGGACCAGCGACGGCGCACGGCCGAGTACCTGGACTTC
>CAZVDJ010000342.1:0-5295 GCA_964626245.1 uncultured Gemmatimonadaceae bacterium | reverse complement strand
GTACGGCTTGCCGGTGATCGTCACCAACTGCTCCAACAACTACGGGCCCTACCAGTTCCCCGAGAAGCTCATCCCGCTCGCGGTGCGCAAGGCGCTCGCCGGCGAGCCGATTCCCGTGTACGGCCGCGGCGACCAGGTGCGCGACTGGCTGCACGTGCGCGACCACGTGCGCGGGCTCGTGGCCGCGCTCGAGCGCGGCGTCCCCGGCGAGACGTACCTCTTCGGCTCGGGGGCGGAGCACACGAACCTGGACGTGGTGCACCGCATCTGCGACCTGGTGGATGCGCTTGCACCTGTCGGGGCACCCCACCGGCGGCTGGTCACCCACGTGACCGACCGCCCCGGCCACGACGCGCGCTATGCCATCGATGCCTCGCACGCCATGCGGGCGCTTGGCTGGCACCCCACGGTCGGCCTGGACGAGGGACTGCGGGAGGTGGTGCGCTGGTACGCCACCCACGACGCGTGGGTCGATGGCGTGCTGCAGGGTCGCTACGACGGTCGGCGCCTGGGGCTGGACGCCAGGCGTGCCTCGGCGCTGGGAGCGGCCGCGTGAAGGGGATCATCCTGGCCGGCGGAGCGGGCACTCGCCTGTACCCGGTGACACGCGTCGTGAGCAAGCAGCTCCTCCCGGTCTACGACAAGCCGCTGGTCTACTATCCGCTGTCGGTCCTGATGCTGGCCGGGATCCGCGACATCCTCCTCATCGGGACACCGCACGACCTGCCGCGCTTTCGCGAGCTGCTCGGCGACGGGTCGCAGTGGGGGATGCACATCGCCTACGCCGAGCAGCCGACGCCTAACGGCATTGCCCAGGCCTTCGTGCTGGGGCGCGACTTCGTGCGCGACCACGACGTGGCGCTCATCCTGGGGGACAACATCTTCTACGGCGGCGGGATGCGACGCCTCCTGGTCGACGCGGTGGCCGCCAACCGCGGGGCGACGCTCTTCGGCTATCACGTGCGCGACCCGGAGCGCTTTGGCGTGGCCGAGGTGGACACGCAGGGGCGCCTGATCTCGCTCGAGGAAAAGCCCGCGCACCCGCGCTCCAACTGGGCGGTGACGGGACTCTACCTCTACGACAACTCGGTGCTGGACATCGCCGCGGCCGTCCGCCCGTCGGCACGCGGCGAGTACGAGATCACCGACGTCAATCGCGCGTACCTGCGCCAGGGCCGCTGCCGCATTTCGCTGCTTGGGCGTGGCATGGCCTGGCTCGACACGGGCACGCCCGATGCGCTGCAGAGCGCCTCCGCCTTCATCGAGACGGTGGAGACGCGGCAGGGGCTCAAGATCTCGGTGCCCGAGGAGATCGCCTGGCGGCTCGGCTTCATCGACGACGAGCAGCTCCTGCGGTTGCTGCGCGAGATGGGGGAGTCGAGCTACGGCCGCTACCTGCGCGGCCTCCTGGAGCGCCAGGACGGGCTCACGCATCCTGCCACGCTCAGGGCCATCGCATGACCGCGCGCCCCTTCGACCGCGACGGCGCCCTCCCGACGGTGAGCGATTGCCGCGTGCTGCCCATCCCGCAGCACGCCGATGCCCGTGGGTGCCTGACGGTGCTGGATCGGACGAGCGAGATGCCGTTCGACGTGCGCCGGACCTTCATCATCGCCGGCGTTCCGCCCGGCGCCATGCGGGGCCAGCACGCGAACCAGGTCACCACGGAGCTGATCGTCTGCGCCGCCGGCGCGCTGACGGTGCGCGTCGACGACGGACAGTCGTCGCGGAGCATTCCGCTCTCACCCAGCGGCGGCGCCGTCCTCGTTCCGCCCTCGCTGTGGGTGGAGCTGCGGGACTTCGCCCCGGGCACGGTGGTCGTCGTCCTGGCCGACACCGACTATCGCGTCGCGCGCGACGCCTACATCCGCGACCGCGCACGCTGGCTCGCCATGCGGGGACTCACGCGTGTCGCCTGACGTCCCGTTCTACGACCTTGCCGGGCTCCATGCCACCATGCGCGGGGCGCTGGACGACGCGCTCGCGCGCGTGGTCTCGCGCGGCTGGTACATCCTTGGCGAGGAAGTGGAGCGGTTCGAGGGCGAGTTCGCGGCGTACACCGGGGCACGCCACTGCGTCAGCGTGGGCAACGGGCTCGACGCCCTCGTGCTGGCGCTGCGGGCGTTAGGCATCGGCGAGGGCGACGAGGTCATCGTCCCGGGGGCGACGTTCATCGCCACCTGGCTGGCCGTCTCCGCCGTGGGCGCCACGCCGGTCCCCGTCGACGTGGACCGGCACGACCGCACGCTGGACGTGCGTGCCACCGCCGCCGCCGTGACCTCGCGCACCCGCGCCATCATCCCCGTGCACCTGTACGGCCACCCCGCCGACATGCGCGCACTGCGCGCCGTGGCCGAGCGCCATGGGCTGGCGCTCCTGGAGGATGCCGCGCAGGCGCACGGCGCCGCCCAGCAGGAGCGCCGCTGTGGTGCGTTGGGCACCGCGGCCGCATGGTCGTTCTATCCCGGCAAGAACCTGGGCGCGCTGGGCGATGGTGGCGCCATCACCACCAACGACGAGTCGCTCGCGCTGCGCCTGCGCGCGCTGCGCAACTACGGCAGCCGCCAGCGCTACGTGCATGAGGTGGCGGGCGTGAACTCGCGACTCGATGAGCTGCAGGCGGCGGTGCTGCGCGCCAAGCTGCCGCGCCTCGACGAGTGGAACGCCTCGCGCCGGTCGATGGCGCGGCGCTACGCCGACGGGCTGTGCGGGCTGGACCTGGCGCTTCCGCAACAGCGCGACGACACCACGCACGCGTGGCACCTGTACGTGGTGGAGTCCGACGAGCGCGACGGGCTGCGCGAACGCCTGGCACGCCGGGGCATCGAGTGTCACGTGCACTATCCCACGGCACCGCACCACCAGGGGGCGTACCGCGACACGGCGTTAGGCCGCTGCGTCCTCCCCGTGAGCGAACGCCTGGCCGCGACCGCCCTCAGCCTCCCGCTCTCCCCCACCATGACAGCGGACCAGGTCGATCGCGTGATCGATGCGGTGCGCGCCGAAGCCGGACACCTGGCCCATGCCTGAGTCGCACCTTTCCGCGCCGTCGCCCGCCGCCCGGCGCCCCTCGCCCAACACGGAACTGGACGTCGCCTTCGTTCGCGATCCCAGTGACGCCCTCAATCCGGGCGCGGACCTCTTCCGCTCGCCGGCATTCTTCCGGTTGCATTCGGCGTCGTTCGAGCGCGCCTGGTACGCCGTGGCCATGGACGCGTCGACCGGTGCGACCCTCGCGACGGGATGGTTCGCCGAGACGTCGCCCGGCGAGGTGCGCTCCGGGGCGCGCGGCCCGTTTGGCGCGTATCACTCCCCGTTCGCCCCCCTTCCCATCGCCCTCGTCGCGCGCCTGGTCACCGCCACCGAGGAGGAGCTGCGCGCCCGGCACGTCCGTCGGCTGCAGGTCACCCTCCCCCCCGCGGCGCACGAGCCGGAGGCGCATGCCGAGTGGATGAACGTGTACCTCCGCCTCGGCTACAGCGCGGCGCCCCCCGACCTGAACTACCACCGCGTGGTCACGTCCCTGCCGCTGGACGAGTGCATGAACAGCGGCAATCGCGCGGTGGTACGCACCGCGCAGCGCAAGGGGCTGCACGCACGGGCGCTCCACGCCAACGAACGGGCCGACGCGTATGCGGTCAACGTGCAGAACCGCGCACGGCGCGGCCGCCGCATGACCATGACGCTGGAGGCGCTGCTCGAGATGGAGCAGGCCATTCCGGGGTCGCTGCACTGGTTCGGGGTGTTCAACGGCCAGGCGATGATCGCCGCCGCCACCTGCGTGCGGCTGTCGGCCACGTCGCTCTACGTCTTCTACCTGGGCGAGGCCGATGGCGCGGAGAAGCAGAGCCCCGTCACCCTCCTCGTGGCGCACATCCACCAGTGGTGCGCCGACCACGGCGTCGAGCTGCTCGACCTCGGCATCGCCACCGAGAGCGGCGTCCCGAACGAGGGGCTGATGTCCTACAAGCGCAACCTGGGCTTCGACGTGTCGCCCCGGTACACCCTCTCCAAGGAGCTGGCCCCGTGAGCACCATCGTCTATGGCGGGTCGCTGGCAGCGCTCGTCGCGGCCGACCAACTGGCCGAAGCGGGCGAGGCGGTGCAGCTGGTGACCCCGTCGCCGCACCTGGGCGGGCACTTCGCGGGCGTGACGCTGGGCGGGGCCCGGTTCGACGCGGGGCTCGTGATCTTCGAGTACGGCGCGCTCAACAGCGGCGGGATGCCCGACCCGCTCACCTACGACCCGGACGTGCGCAACGACTGCGGGCGATTCGGGACGGTGCTGGCCGCCTACACCGAGTCGCTCGGCATCACGCTCGAGCGCGTCCCGGCCTTCCAGATGTGGCTCGCCAGCCGGCGCATCCCGGACTTTGTCTTCGATACGCGCCTGGAAGGGTTGCGCGCGATGCCGACCTGGCTGCGTGAGCACACGCGCGCGGAGCTGGAGATGCTGGTGTCGGGTGGCGAGCACTTCCTGCATGCGCGCCGCAAGTATCGCGAACCGCGCTACCAGTCGGTGTCGTACGAGGAGGCGTCAGTGGCCAACCACGGCGTCGTGCTGCACCACGCCTGCCTGGACCCGTTTGCCCGCAAGGTGACCGGGCGCCCGACATGCGAACTGCTCGCGCTCTATTCCCGCGCGGCCTGGCTTCCGCTCTTCTGGCCCGAGACGCTGCTCGCGGCACTGGACGGCGTCGGGTCACCGCTGCCCGACATGCCCTTTCACGTGTCGAAGGGGGGCGCCGTGGCCGACCTGGCGGCCGCCATCATCGCGCGCCTCAAGGCGTCGCCGCGGGTGGAGCATGTCGTGGCGCCGGCGCGCGCCCTGGCCGGGGCGGGCGACGGCATCTGCCTGCACGTGGACGGGAGGACGCTGCACGCGACCCATCTCGTGTGGGGGCATGACGCGGATGAACTGGATCGTTTGGTCACGGGCGAGACCGGACCGGCCATCACGCGCGCGCCCGTCACCATTGTCCTGGCGCAGGTGCCGCGCGCCGACCTCGCCGATCGCTCGATCGGGACGCTGATCCTGCCCGAGGACCACGCCCTGCCCTATCGCATCACCAACCAGAGCACGAATGCCGGCATGCCTGACGAGTCGCTCGCGCGCATCAGCGTGGAGTGGGGCGGCGCCGATGCTCCCACCGACGACGACGCGCTGCTGGCCGTGACGCAGGGGGCGCTGGCACGCACGGGGATCACGCGGGCCGAAGCGGGGTTGGCATCCCACCGCATCATGCGGACGCCCAAGGCCCTGGTGTTGCCGAGTGCCGCGAACCGTGACGGCCGC
>CAZVDJ010000341.1:0-5298 GCA_964626245.1 uncultured Gemmatimonadaceae bacterium | reverse complement strand
GGGCCCGGCGCCTGGGCTGGCACACCTGGCTCACCGACCTGCGCGACGACGCGCGCTTCGCGCTGCGCGGACTCGTCAGGCGCCCCCTCTTCGCCGCGGTTGCCATCCTCACCATTGGGGTGGGGATCGGCGCCAACACTGCCATCTTCACCGCACTCGACGCCTTGCTCTGGCGCGCCCTCCCCTTCCCGGAGCCCGGGCGCCTCATGGACGTCGTGCAGTCCGCGCCTGACGAGGGATTCTCTCCCTGGTCGTACCCCAAGTTCGACTTCTTCCGGCGCAACCAGCAGGCCTTTGTCTCGGTCGCGGCGTACGGCGGGAGTCCGGTCATCCTGGGCGGCGCCGAGCCCGAACGCATCGAGATGGAGGAAGTGACTGCCGACTACCTGCGCACGCTGCGCATCGGGGTGGCGCGCGGACGCGACTTCCCGGTCACCCTGGACGCCGCGCCCGGCGCGGCGCGCGTCGCGATCATCAGCGATGCCCTCTGGCAGCGCCACTTCAATGCCGACCCCAACGTCGTCGGCGCCTCCATCATCCTCGACAACAAGCCGTGGGAAGTGGCCGGCGTGCTGCCGCCGGGCTTTCGCGGTTTGTCGGGGCGTGCCGACGTGCTGCTCAACCTCACTGCGCGCAGCGCGGAGGAGCTGGGCCAGTCATGGTCGCACGAGTTCGCCCTGGTGGGACGGCTGCGCGACGGCCTGACACCCGACGCCGGCGTCGCCGACGCCGCCCGGCTCGGGCCGCGCGTCTACGAGGCCTTCCCTATGAGCGAGGGGATGCTGACCACCAGCGAGCGTCCGCAGGCGTGGGGGGCCACGGCCCGCCCGCTGGACACCATCCGTGTCGCCGACGCCCTCGAGCGCTCGCTGCTCGTCCTCTTTGGGGCGGTGGCGCTCGTCCTCCTCATTGCCTGCGTGAACCTGGCCAACCTCCTCATGGCCCGCGCCCTCGCCCGGCGACAGGAGATGGCGGTGCGGCTCGCCATCGGGGCGCAGCGCGGCCGCCTGGTGCGCCTGCTCATGGCCGAGAGCCTGGTGCTTGCCACGTTAGGCGGCGCGGTGGGGCTTGGCATTGCCTGGATCGGGTCACAGGCGCTGGCCGGCGTGAACCCGCAGGAGACACTAGCCGTGCAGGGGCTGCAGGGGGGCGTTGGCCTCATCGGCTTCGACGGCGTGCGGCTCGATGCGAGGGCACTCGCCTTCACCCTCGCCACCACCCTCGTCGTGGCCACGCTCTTCGGCCTGGTCCCCGCCTGGCGCGCCACGCGTACCTCGCTCACCGGTGACCTGCGCGACGGCGCCAGCGGCAGCGGTGCCGCGCGACGCAGCGGCGTGAGCCGCCGATTGCTCGTCGTTGCCGAGGTGGCGCTGGCGGTGGTGCTGCTCGCCTCGTCCGGGCTCATGATCCGGAGCCTGGGCAAGCTGCTGGCCGTGAATCCCGGCTTCGACGCCGGCAACGTGCTGACGCTGCGCCTCTCGCTGCCGCCGGGGAGCTTCGCGCCGGATTCCATGCCGGGCTTCTACGACGAGGTCCAGCGCGCGATTGCCGCCATCCCCGGCGTGGAGCGGGTGGCGCTGGCCGACTGCCCGCCGCTCAACAACGGCTGCAACGGCACGATCATGACGTTCCCGGACCGTCCGCAGTCGGCTACCGGCAACGCGATGGTTGGGGTGCACTGGGTCTCGCCCGAGTGGTTCCGCACCCTGCGCGTTCCGCTGGTGCGCGGCCGGGGCTTCTCCGACTCCGATCGCATCGGCACGCCGCGCGTGGTGCTCATCAACGAGGAGGCGGCCCGCCGCTACTTCCCGGGCCAGGACCCCATCGGGCGGCGCGTCGCCGTGTACCAGGGGGGATTCCACGAGGGGGCCGAGGTGATCGGGATCGTGGGCGATGTGCGCTTCGGCACCATCGACTCCACCGCCCGCCCCGATACCTACATCTCCTATGGCCAGGCGCGCATCACGCGCATGATGGTCTTCGCGCGCACCACCGGCGATCCGCGCGCCGTGATTACCCCCGTGCGCGAGGCGCTGCGCCGCGTGGCCGCCAGGGCCCCCGTCTACGACTTCCGCACGCTCGAGGATCGGGTGGCTACTGCCGGTGCGCAGGCGAGGTTCAGCGCCACTCTCCTGGGCGCCTTCGCCCTGGTGGCGCTCACCCTGGCGGTGATGGGGATCTACGGCGTCATGTCGTTCGCCGTGGCCCAGCGCACCCGGGAGCTGGGCGTGCGCATGGCGTTAGGCGCCACGCAGCCGCAGGTGGTGGGGATGGTGCTCGGCGAGTCGTTGCGACTGGCGGTGGTGGGGCTGGTGATCGGCCTCGGGGGGGCGTTCGCCTTCACCCGCGCGCTGCGCTCCATGCTCTTCGAGGTCTCCACCACCGACCCGCCCACCTACGCGGTGATGGCGGGGCTGCTCCTGGCCACGGCGCTGGTGGCCGGGTGGCTGCCGGCGCGGCGCGCGGCGCGGGTGGACCCGGCGGGGGCGCTGCGCAGCTGACGCTCCAGTCCGGCCGCAGCTGGCGTGGCGCGCGTGACGCGCTATTCCAGCTGCGGCTCGAACGCTTCTTCCTCGCGCGGCCTCAGCGAGGCGTCGCGCGCCAGCATGCGCACGCACGAGTTCCACCGCAGCGTCGCCTCGTCGTTACCCGGCAGCCGCAACCCCTCGGCCTTCTCGTACCATCCCAGGGCCTTGGCAATCCACTCGTAGGCCATCTCGTGCGCACGCGGCAGCCCGCGGTGCAGGATCGCCTTGGCCCAGCGCTCGGCGATGATCCCCTGGTAGTACGCGTGGCGGTACGGGTCGGTGAGCTGCGCCGCCGCCTCGGTGGCGCGGCGCAGGTCGTCGCTCCGTGATCGCCAGCACGTGCATCACGATCGCGTCGGCGTTGGCCGGGTCCACTGCCAGCACGTCCAGGCAGATGCTCTCGGCGGCGATGGAGTCGTTGAGCACCCGGTAGCGGTGCGCCTTCTGCAGCGCGGCCGGGACCCCTTCCCTGCTGATCGGCTTGAGTGACCACATGGCGCCCTACCCTCGCTTGGTCCCGCGCAACAGGCGCACGAGTTTCACAACGGGATCGTAGAACTCGTCCACCACGCGCTCCTTGAGCGGGATGATCGCGTTGTCGGTGATGGTGATGTGCTCGGGGCAGACCTTGGTGCAGCACTTGGTGATGTTGCAGAGCCCGATCGCCTGGTCCTCCTTCAGGTCGTGCAGGCGGTCGGCCGTATCCAGCGGGTGCATCTCCAGCGCCGCCGTGTACACCAGGAAGCGCGGGCCGATGAACTCGTCGTGCATGTGGTGGTCGCGCAGCACGTGGCACACGTCCTGGCACAGGAAGCACTCGATGCACTTCCGGAACTCCTGCACCCGGTCCACGTCCTCCTGCTGCATGCGCCAGGTGCCGTCCGCCGCATCGGGCGGGCGTGGGGTGAACTTCTTGATCCTCCGCTTCACCTCGTAGTTCCACGACACGTCGGTCACCAGGTCGCGCACGTGCGGAAAGGCGCGCATCGGTTCGACCGTGATCGTCTCGCCGGCCGGGAGCTCGTCCATGCGCGTCATGCACATGAGCCGGGGCATCCCGTTGATCTCGGCCGAGCACGAGCCGCACTTCCCTGCCTTGCAGTTCCAGCGGATGGCCAGGTCGTTGGCATGCTCCGCCTGGATCTGGTGCATGGCGTCCAGCACCACCATCCCCTCGGTGATGTCGGTGGTGAACGTCGCGAAGTCGCCCGCGCCCCGCTCGCCGCGCCAGATCCGGAATGTCGTCGCCGTCATCGCTCTCCCGTCGTGTGGACGTGCCGCTGTGCCGCGTGAGGACGTCGCTGCTACTTGGCCTGCTCCTCGATCACCTGCTTCAACTCGTCAGGCATGGGCGGAATGTGGCGGCGCACCAGCTGCATCTCGCCGTCGGCCCCGCGCTTGAGCACGATGTTGAACGTGCCGTACGACGCGTCCTTCTGCGGGAAGTCGTCGCGGAAGTGCCCGCCGCGGCTCTCCTTGCGCTCGATCGCCGCCATGGCGATGGCCTGCGAGATGGTGAGCAGGTTGTCCAGGTCCAGCGCCGTGTGCCACCCGGGATTGTACTCGCGATTGCCGCCGACGCCCACCCGGCGCGCCCGCTCGCGCAGCGCCGAGACTCCCTCCAGCGCCCGCTTCATTTCGCCCTCCACGCGCACGATCCCCACCAGCTCCTGCATCATCTCCTGCAGCTCGTGCTGGATCTTGTAGGGGGCCTCCGGGCTCTCCGTGCGGTCGAACGGGGCCAGCGCCTCCTTGAGCGCCTCCTCGGCGTCACGCGCCGACACCTGCGGCGCCGGCTCGATGCGGGCAAAGCGTGCCGCGTAGTCCCCCGCCCGCTTGCCGAAGACCAGGAGGTCGGAGAGCGAGTTGCCTCCCAGCCGGTTGGCCCCGTGCAGCCCCGCCGCGCACTCGCCAGCCGCAAAGAGCCCTGGCACCGTCGACATCTGCGAGTCGCCATCCACGCGGATTCCCCCCATGATGTAGTGCGTGGTGGGCCCCACCTCCATCGGCGTGGTGGTGATGTCGATGTTCGCCAGCTGCATGAACTGGTGGTACATCGACGGCAGCTTCTTCTTGATGTGCTCCGACGCCTTGGGCAGCCGCTCCTTGATCCAGGCGATGTCCAGGTAGACGCCGCCGTGCGGGGAGCCGCGCCCCTCGCGCACCTCGCGCTGGATGCACCGCGCCACGTGGTCACGCGTGAGCAGCTCCGGCGGGCGGCGCGCCGACTTGTCGCCCTGCGTGTAGCGCCACCCCTCCTCCTCGTTGTCCGCCGTCTGGTTGCGGTAGTTCTCGGGGATGTCGTCGAACATGAAGCGCTTCCCCTGCGAGTTGCGCAGCACGCCCCCCTCGCCGCGCACCCCTTCCGTCACCAGGATCCCCTTCACGCTCGGCGGCCATACCATCCCCGTGGGATGGAACTGCACGAACTCCATGTCCATCAGCTCGGCACCGGCGTTGTAGGCCAGCGAGTGCCCGTCGCCCGTGTACTCCCAGCTGTTGCTCGTGACCTTGAAGGCGCGCCCGATCCCCCCCGTGGCCAGGACGATCGCGCGGCAGGCAAAGAGGGTGAAGCGCCCGCGCTCGCGATCGTAGGCCAGCGCCCCCGACACGCGGTCGCCGTCCTTCAGCAGGCGCACCACCGTCGCTTCCATGTGCACGTCGATCCCCTTGTGGATCGCGTGGTCCTGCAGCGTGCGGATCAGCTCCAGCCCCGTGCGGTCGCCCACGTGCGCCAGGCGCGGGTAGCGGTGCCCGCCAAAGTTGCGCT
>CAZVDJ010000340.1:0-5309 GCA_964626245.1 uncultured Gemmatimonadaceae bacterium | reverse complement strand
GGCGAGCAGGAGGAGCGTGGGGCGCACCATCTTCCCCTTCATGAGCATCAGGTGCTCGTTGACCCCCCGGAAGAACTCGCTGTCGATCGCGACGATCCGCCACATCTCGTCGTGGACGCGCGTGAGCGCCTCCGCGACGGGGGCCTGGATGTCCTTGAGGGAGACGCTGCTGGCGGAGTCGGTGCGGGGTCGTGCGGTCACTGGGTCTTGTGCTCCATGGCGGCCACGCGCTGCGCGACATCCCGGAACTCGATGTCGACGGCGAACACCCGCTGATAATAACCAAGTGCATCAGCATGGCGCGCCAAAACTTCGCTCGCGTACCCCAGGAGGTACAACACCCCCACCAACTGCTGGTCGTCGGCCCCGGTGGATTCCACGGCGCGGCGCAGCAGCGTGACCGCCACCTGGTGCTGCCCCTTCTCCACGAAGCACTGTCCCAGCGCCTCGTAGGAGCGCACCCGGTGGGTCTCGCCCCGTAGCGACTTCTGGAACTCGGCGATCGCCTCGTCCACCAGCCCCATTTCCTTGTACGCCACGCCCAGGTCGTAGTGCGAGGCGTAGTCCTCCTCGTCGACGTTGGCGGCCACCCCCTGCTTGAAGCGCCGCAGCATCTCGTCGAAGTCGGCCTGCTCGTCGCCCGTGGGCGGAGCGTCCTGGGTGATCATGCGCGTGGAGCGCACCGGCTCGTCCTCGCGCAGCCAGCTGCCGAGGTCGATGAAGTCCTCGACCGCCGGCTCGCCGGGCGCCTCGACCGAACCGGCATCCGGCTCGGAGGCGCTCGCGTCCACCTCACGCTGCTCGACGGCAGGGTGCGTCTCGGGATCCGTGGGCGCCGGAAGGAGATAGCCGTGGTCGATCGGTTCCGCGGCGTCATCGCCAGCCCGCGGAGTCACCAGCGCCGCCGCTCCCAGCGGCGGCGTCCCCGCGAAGTCTTCCACGTCCGCAACGATCGGTGCCCCGGCCGCCCCCTCCGGCGCCAGCTCGAGCATCGGCGGCGCGGCGAAGGCCGCGTCGATGGACTCATCCAGCGACGGTGGCGGGAAGGGCGTCACCGTGACGTCGTCGACCGCTTCGACCTGCCCGGCCAGCCCGGCCTGCTCGGCCTGCTCGGCCTGCTCACGCTGTTCGGCGTCGAGTCGCTCGCCCGCCACCAGGTCGTGCACGTCGACGTCGGACAGGCTCGGCAGCCCTGTCTCCCCGCCCGATGCCCCGTCGGCGGTCTCGTCGATCAGGGGGAGCGTGACAAACTGCGGCGTGACGCCCCGCAGCGGGGTGGGACGCGCGACGGCCGGGTCGAAGAGCGCCGACATCGTCTCCTGCGGCGTCGGCTCGGAGGCCGAGTCGCGCGGCGTCGTCGCGCGCGCCGACGTCTCCTCGGCCTCCAGCAGCCCGAGGGCGAATCGCGCGCGACCGTTGCCCGGCGCCAGCTCGAGGACGCGGGCGTAGACCACGCGTGCCTTGTCCGGCTCCCCGCTGCGGAAGAGCGAGTCGGCCAGCTCCACGTAGGCCTCCACCAACCGCACGCGATCGTTGGAGCGGACGGCGTACTCCACGCGCTTCTGGTGGTGACGCACCGAGGTCGGCACCACGCGGAGCACGACGTCGGCGACCGCGCGCGCCGCCTCCAGGTTGCCGATCGTCTCGTACCCGCGCATCACCGCATCCAGCTCGGCCAGCCCGTCCTCGCGCGCCCCCTGGTCCAGCAGCGCCTCACCCAGCTGCTGGCGCAGCGACAGGTTGCCCGGATCGATCTCCAGCCGCCGACGGAGCTGCGCCTCGACGCCGCCAAACGACAGGTTGCTGTGCGGCGTATGGGCGTGCACACCGCGGCGCACCCACGGGGTACTTCCCGCCCCCACGCCGGACTCGTCAGGCGCGCGATGCGCGCTCGCGCCCTCGCCGTCGTCCTCCGACGGCCACATGAGCGCCGCCGACAGGTCGTCGAACCGCGGCGTTCGTCGCGCGTCGCTGGGGTCGAACGAGGTCACCGCGCGCACCTCGCCGGACACCAGGTCGCCCATGTGCTCGTCGCGCCACTCACCGTCGATCAGGACCTCGGGGGCGGCGTCCACCGGCCACTCATCGGTGATGCTGGGTGGCTCGTTCCCGGCGCGCGCGGCCTCCGCACCGGCCACTCCTGCATCGGCCACGTCCGCTTCGTCGCTCGGCTCGCCATCGCGGGCGTCGTTGCGGCTGCCGGCGACGTCGGCGTCGGCTGCGGGGACGTCGAAGAGGGGATCCGGGATGAACGCCAGCGTCCCTTCCGTCCCGAACGACGGCGCCTCGCCCAGCAGGTCGTCGACCGAGAAGGGGGAGACCTCCAGCCCTGGTGTCGTGCCAAGGTCGTCGGCCGGCGGGACGACCCCCTCGATGTCCAGCAGCGGCAGCTCCACCGCCGCGTCCTCGAACGCCGCCTCGATCTGGCGCTCGTCGAGGACGAGTTCCACCTCGCCCGCCGATGCCGCGCCCGCTGGCGTGCCGCCGAGCGCTGGCGCCCGCTCCCCGGCACCCGCCTCGCCGTCCGCGCTGTCGCGCTGATCGATGAGCGCGCGCAGCGCGTCGACGTCGAGTGCGCTGCCGCCGGCCGCGAGTGCGTCGGGCGCTTCGTCGAGTTTGGGAGCCGCGGCCGGCGGCTGCTCCGCCTCGTGCCGCATGAACGGCGGGGTGAGTTCGTCGAGCAGGTCAAACTCGGGGATCACCGCCGGGGTCGGGATGTTCCGCGCCGGGACGTCGGCGGGGATCTCCGCCACCCGCTCCGCGACTTCCGGAGTCTCCGGCTCGGGCGCCTCGGCGTGCGCCGCGAAAGGCGCCGCAGGAGGCGCCGCCTCCGAGAAGTCCGGCTCGCGCTCCGCGCCGGACTGCTCAGCGCGCACTTCGTCGTCGCGACCTTCCACCGCAGGCGGCGCGTCGCTCGCCGAAGGCGGCGGCATGACGATCGCCTCCATCCCCAACGGCGTGAGGAGGCGGTCCATCGTCTGGTCCATCGAACGATCGTCCCGCGATCCCAGCGCGGCCTCGACCCACGCGTCAGGCGTCTCGTCGCCATCCAGCGCGAACTCGAGCCGCAGCGAACGCTTGGTCTCCTCGTCGATCACTTCCGACGGGACGATGAGGATCTCGTCGGTCGAGCGTGACGTTCCGTCGACCGCAATCAGCTCAGACGTATCGCGATCCTCGCGCGCACGCACGGGGAGCGGCGCTGCACTGGTGTCGTCGCCCTGCTCCGTCGCCGCTTCCGGCGCTTCCGGGTGCGCCTCGCCAGGCCCGGCTTCCTCGTGCACGTGGACCCCCGTGGCGCTCGCCAACGTGCCGTCCGCGGCGTCGCTCGCAACGTCGCCTGCAATGTCGCTCGCAACGTCGCTCGCGATGTCGCTCGCAACGTCGCCAGCAATGTCGCTTGCGGCGTCGCTCGGGCTACCGCTCGCGGTGCCGAACTCCATCGCGAAGATCGACGGGGCATCGTCGGGGACGATGGGGGAGTGCGAGCCAGTCACCGGCGTCTCGCCGGCGGAGCGGAAACTCGCCACCTCGCCGACGGGGGGGAGCGCGTCGAGGTCGACGATGGCGGGCGTTGCGCCTGACGACGTCGCGTCGCCGCCGACGGGGGTCGAGACGACGCCGAGCAGGTCGATCGCCGCCTCGTCCTCGCCCAGCAGCGGCAGGTCGCTGGGGAGCGCCAGGTCATGCGCCGCCGACGGGCGCACCGGCGGGACGATCGGTGCCGACTCGTGCAGCGCCAGGTCCGCGAACTCGGTCCCGGAGAGCGGTGGCTCGTCCAGCAGCGGCGCCAGCGCGGGGTGCGCCCCCGACAGCGAGACGCGAGGCGTCTCCAGCCCGGTGATGAGCGGGATCGGCTCCTCGGGCGAGGCGAAGGGGAGGCGCGACTCGGCGGAGAGGAGCGAGGGGACTTCCACCTCGTCAGGCGCAACGATGGCATCGACGCGCTCCAGCCCGGCAAGCGCGGCCGCATCGATCGACACCGCCGAATCATCCACGTCGCGCCCCGTGACCTCGAGTCCCTCCACCGCCGCGGTGGCGGCGGCTGGCGCGACGTCCGCCGGCAATTCGTCGGTGTCGGGATCGAAGGTGAGGATCAGCCCGTCGAGCGCCGGGATGCGAGGTGCGGCGGGGGTGGCCGGCGTGCGCGCGCGAGCCTCGCTCGCCGCGCTTTCCTCGGCCACGCGCGCTGCAGCCGGCGGCGGGGCCATTTCGGCCTCGAGGTCCAGGAAGACGAGGTCGTTGGACTTCTGCGCCTGCCACGCCCCCGAGGCGCGCGGCGTCACCGCCGGGTCGATCGCCTTGATGCGATCGATCGTCGCGCGCGCCTCGGCCTGGCGCCCTTCCGACTCCAGCTTGCTGTAGAGGACCTCGAGCTGCTCGATCGCCTCGGACTTCCGGTTTTCCTTGTTGAGCCATTCCGCCAGCATCAGGCGGATGTCGTCCTGGTCCGGGCAGAGGTCGGCGAACTCCTTGAGCGCGCGGAACGCCTCGTCCACGTGCCCCGCCTTCTGCATGCGGTCGGCGTACTCGAGGAAGTTCTTCTTGGCGTCGCTCTTGAAGCCCTTGGTCGCGGAGATCTTCCCCAGCTTGTAGTACACGGCGGTGCGCGCCGGCGACTGGCGGAGGATCTTGTTGCAGAGCGCGATGGCGTTGTTCAGGAAGCCGCGCTCGGCGTAGACGTCGACCGCCTTCTCGTAGTAGGCGAGCGCCTCGGAGACGTTCCCCTGCCGCTGCAGCAGGTCGCCCACGCGGTTGAACAGCTGCAAGTCGCCGTCGTCCAGGTCGCGCCCGGCTTCCTCCAGCAGCTGGATGTAGAGCGAGAGGGCGCGGTCGAACTGCTTCTTCGCCTCGAAGTCGGCTGCCCGCTTCTTGAGCTTGGCGATGTTGGGGTTGGACATCAGCGCCCCCGCGTGCGTGACATCATGCCGCGCACGGCTCCCCGCGCACCCAGGTGGCGCGGCAGCGCCGGTCGCCGTACCAGTACGGCAGCTCGCGCACGTCGTCCATCTCGAAGAGCGCGAGGTCCGCGGAGTAGCCCGGTGCGAGCTGTCCCACCTCATGGGCGAGCGCCAGCGCCGCCGCCCCGTTCACGGTGGCGGCGAGGATCGCTTCGGAGGCCGACAGATGCAACTGACTCACGGCAAGTGCGAGGATGAGCGGGAAGTTCGGGGTTGGTGACGTGCCCGGGTTGAAGTCCGTCGCCAGCGCCACGGCCGCACCCCCTTCGATGAGGGCCCGGGCCGGAGCCTGACGCGCCTTGCCAAGAAAGAGCATCGTGCCGGGAAGGAGCGTTGCCACCGTCTCCG
>CAZVDJ010000339.1:3640-5319 GCA_964626245.1 uncultured Gemmatimonadaceae bacterium | reverse complement strand
GGCGTCGGCAAAGAGCCTGACGATTCCATCAGGGCCGTGCTCGAGCGCGCCCGCCAGCGGCAATTCCCTGACCACGACGCCGTGCCGCCTGGCCCGCAGCCGAAAGCCGCCGATGCCGCCGCTGTGCTCCTGGTCGGTGGTAATGACCTCGTCGCCAGCCGCCAGGTCGAGCCCGTTGGCGATGAAGCTCATCCCCATGGTGGCGTTCTGCGTGAAGGCGACCTCCTCGACCGGGGCGCCGATGAAGGCCCCGGCCTCGGCGCGGAAGTCGGCTAACTGCTGATAGCCGGTCAGCGGCTCGCCATCGGCCTGGAAGTACGGCCAGTCGGGAAGCTCCGCCTCGAGCTGCTGCAGTCCGGCCAGCACGACCTCCATCACGTCCCGTGGGCAGGCGCCCAGGGTGCCGGTATTGCAGTAGGTGACGCTGGGGGGGAAGTAGAATCGCTTGCGCGCCGCGGCGAAGATGGCGCCGTCGTCCTGCGCGGCGGGGAGTGCAAATGCGGGCGACGCGGCGCGGGACAGGACCTCGAGGGCCGACGCGCTCAGCGGTGTGAAGCACGCGGCGACGCCGGTGGCCGCCGTCAGGCGCGCCAGAAAGTCACGCCGCGGGAGCTCGTCACTCATGGGCCGCGGAGTCCTCCCTCACCTTGATGCTGAGGATCCGGTCAAGCGCGGGGTACTCCTTGTCCAGGAAGCGGTTGGCCTCGGCGTAGAAGCGCCGCGGGTTTCCCAGCGGCGCGGGCGAGGCAGGGAGTTCGCCATACTCGGTATTGAGCCGGTCGGCGACGTCCATCCCCTCGATCACCCGGCCGATGGGGGCAAAGCCCGAGGAGTCCAGGCTCACGTTGTCGTTGAGGTTGATGAAGAGCGTGTGCGCGCGGTCGCGCGGGTTGAACTGCGCGTAGCTGAGGGTGCCGCGCACGTTGCTCGCCCGCACCGAATCGGGGCGCAGCTTGCGTGGCCGCCACGCGGCGCCCACCGCCGGGCTGGCCGGGTGCCCGAACTGCGCGATGTAGAACATGATCACGCGATAGAAACGGGTGTCATCGAAGAAGCCGGCGCGCGCCAGGTTGTAGAAGCGGTCCACGCCGTTGGGCGCCCACTCGCGGATCAGCTCGAGGACAATCGTCCCCTTCGAGGTTTCCATGTCCAGGCGCACGGTGTCCGGCGCCTGCGTTCGCCAGTATGGGCGCGAAGGGTCGAGCAGCAGGGCGCGCCGCTGCGCGCTGGTGGGCGCGGCCGAGGTGCTGCCCTGCGCGCTGGCCGCAACCGCACCGACACCAAGTGCGGCGGCGAAGGCGAGCGAGAGGACGCGGAAGGAGAGTCGGCTGGTCATTTCCCCGAACTAGCGCGCCCGTGGCGCCGCGCGCAAGCTGCGGGAGCAGCACCGGCGTGCCCCGCGCCTTGACCCCATGCCCGGCGTGGCACACTTGCGACCGGGTGACCCGCGGTGGTAGATGGGGGCGGCCGAAGACGCCCGGCTTCCCACACGCGGCCCCACCGCGATCACCGTGACCCACATGGCGACCGACATTCGCCGCCCTTCGCTGGCTGCCGTGGTCGTCCGCGTCGCCCCCGCCCTCCCCGTCGCGTTGGTCGCGCGGTTGATCCTCGCCGCCATGCTCGTGGGCGCGCACGCCGCGCCACGCGCCGTGTCGCGCGCCATGGCGCAGGCGCCC
>CAZVDJ010000339.1:0-3630 GCA_964626245.1 uncultured Gemmatimonadaceae bacterium | reverse complement strand
CGACTCGGCGGTCACGTACGACGCCTACTTCCACGGCGTGCACATGGCGGAAGTGCGCCTCGTCCCGCACGCCGGGTCGCGCGATTTCGTCGTTCGCCGCAAGGACTGGCGGAGCAATCGCTGGGGGAGCGAGCGGACGGTCCCCGCGGCGCAGGCCCGCGGCGACAGTTCGCTCGTGCTGTGGGGGGCCATACGTGCGGTGATCCCGGCCATTCCCGACATCGAGCGCCTCCCATTCACCAGGGCGGACGTGCTGGGGATGCCGGATCGCACCACGCTGTACGAACGGACCCGCGAGCTGCAAACTGGCGTCGGCAGCGCGCTGCGTCGTGCCACGCGGTGGAACCAGCGCGATGGGGTCTTCCCCATGGACCTGGTGATCGGGGAGGACGGGCGCCTGGCGGCGGCAATGGATCCGCGCGGCGACTACGTCCTCGTCAGGCGCGGCGACGAGGGCTTCACGACGGTCGCGGGGTGGCGCAGTGCCGGCACCTCGCCGCCCGTCGCCGGCGTGCGCGCGCTGGACAGGCAGATGGTCCCCATGGGTGACGGCGTGCGGCTGGCGACGCTCGTCTACCTCCCGTCGGAAGGGAGCGGGCCCTTTCCCGTGATCTTCGTGCGGTCGCCCTATGGCATCTCGACGCTGATCAACGGGTACTGGCCGCACGTGGCGCGCGGCTACGCGCTCGTGGTGCAGGCCACGCGCGGCACGAGCTACACCGATCCAGCGGCGCGCTCAGAGGGGGAGTTGCAGCTCATGGTGCACGAGCCGGCCGACGGCCACGCCTCCCTGGACTGGATCGCGGCGCAGCCGTGGTCGAGCGGGAAGGTCTGCATGCAGGGCGGGTCGTACCTCGCCTACACGCAGTGGACGGCGGCAATGCGCGGACATCCCTCGCTCGCCTGCCTCATCCCCGAAGTGTCGATGGGGACGGCCTTCGCCGACCAGCCGTACGTCGGTGGCGGGCTGCTGGTGGGCATGGCGTACTACCAGTTCTTCATGAACAACCGCGCACTCCTGCCGGGGCGCACGTGGACCGACGTGCTGGCCCACCGGCCGCTCGTCGAGCTGGACGACTACGCCACGGGGCGCAACCTCCCCAACTGGGACGAGCAGGTGCTGGCGTCGACCAACTCGGCGTACTGGAAGGGGCAGGATTGGCACCACGGGCGCATCCGGCCCGAGCTGGCGACGTTCCAGCTCAGCGGCTGGTTCGACGATGACCTGCCGGGGACGCTCTCCAACTGGTCGCTGATGCAGCGCACGGGCACCGCTCCGCAGCGCCTCCTGCTGGGCCCCTGGAAACACGGCTACAACGCCGAGCGCGTGCTGAACGGCTACCGCTACGGGCTGGAGTCGATGCGCGACGACCTGGTGCTCCTCAAGCAGCGATGGTTCGATGCGCACCTGAAGGGGATGGCGAACGGCGTCACCGACCGGCGGGTGGAGTACTTCGTGCTGGGAGAAAACCGGTGGCGCGAGGCGTCGGCCTGGCCCCCGCGCGAGGTACAGCCGCAACGCTGGTACTTTCGCGGCGACGGCCACGCCAATCGTCTCGCAACGAGCGGGCGCCTGACGACGGAGCCGCCCGCGGGCGACGAGCCACCCGAGCGCTACGCCTACGATCCGCAGGACCCGCCCACCAACTGGATGAGCTTTGACCAGATGCTGCGCTGGGAAGACCGGCAGACGTTCCAGGCCGACATGACCGAGCTGGAACGGCGGCACGACGTGGTGACGTTCACGTCGTCGCCGCTGGAGGAGGAGCTGACGATCGCGGGCGACATCATGGTGGAACTCCATGCCTCGACCGACGTGAAGGACACCGACTGGTGGGTGCACCTGTCGGACGTGGACGAGGCAGGGCGCTCGCACCGCCTCACGCTTGGTGCCCTGCGTGCGCGCTTCCGGGCGCTCGAGGATCCACAGTACCGGGCGGCGGGCTCCAACTTCGAGCGCGAGGAGCTCCTGAGCGGAGATCCCCGTGACGTCGTGAGGTATCGCATTGGCGTGAAGGGCGTCGCCAACACCTTCCGGAAGGGGCATCGCATCCGCATCGCCGTCATGAACGCCATGGCGCACTACACCTTTCCCAACAGCAACACGGGGGGCGACGAGGCCCGCGCGACGACCAGCGTGGTGGGGCGCATGGCGATTCATCACACGCGGGTGCATGCGAGCCATGTCGTGCTCCCCGTCCTGCCATCCGGGAGCGTTCGCGATGAGTGAGTCACGCACCGATGCCACTGCCTCTGGCGCACCGCGCGGTCGCGTGGCGGTGGTGGGGAGCGGCGTGATCGGGCGATCGTGGATCCAGGTCTTCGCCCGCGCGGGACACGCTGTGCAGGTGTGGGACCCCTCGCCCGACGCGGTGTCGCGCGCCATCTCGTGGCAGCAGGCGGAGGAGGCGCGAACCGGCGCCGCCTGCGCACCGGTGGTCGCCTGCGCGTCGCTGGAGGCGGCGCTGGCCGAGTGCGAGTGGGTGCAGGAGAGCGGCCCCGAGCGACTGGAGGCGAAGCAGGCGCTCTTCGCCCAGCTCGACGCAATCGCGGCGCCCACGGCGATTCTCGCCTCGAGCACGTCGACGATGAGCATGACGGCGATCGCCGAGGGGTTGCCCGGGGCGACGCGGTGCATCGTGGCGCATCCGGTGAATCCGCCGCACGTCGTGCCCGCGGTCGAGGTGCTGGGCGGCGACGCGACGAGCCCGGAGACGGTGCGGCGCACCGAGGAGATGCTTTCGGCGGTTGGGCAGGTCCCGGTGCGCATGCACCGGTACGTCCCCGGCTTCCTGCTCAACCGGATGCAGGCCGCACTCGTGCGGGAGGCCATCTCGCTGGTGGAGCGAGGCGTGGCCGACGTGGACGCCATCGACGCCGTGATCCGGGACGGGCTTGGGCTGCGTTGGGCCCTGATGGGACCATTCGGCGTGGCCAACACCAACGCCGATGGCGGCGTGCGCGAGTACTTCACCCGATACGGGGCTTCCTTCCGCGCCCTCATGGACGACCTGGGGGCGACCCCCGCCTTTGACGCCTCGCTCATCGAGACGATCGGTGCACAGGTGGATGCGATGACGGGCGGCACCCCGCTCGAAGCACAGCGCGCCTGGCGAGACCGCCTGGTGCAACGCCTTGTCACCCTCAAGCGGGAGGAGCCCGCGCCGTGACCACGCCCAGCAGCTGGCGCTACGCCGACACGTTCGAATACCTGGAGCGCGTGGGGAAGATGCCGCCGCTCATCATCTGCTGCGCCTGCAACGGCGGGGTGCAGGGGCGCGAGTCCAACCCGGCGCTGCCAGAGACCGCGGAGGAGATCGCCGCGTCGGTGGGCGAGGCGTACGACGCGGGGGCCGTCATGGTGCACGTGCATGCCCGCGACCCCAGGCACCTCACGCGGCCGGCCACCACCACGGAAGTCTGGCACGAGGTCAACCGCCGCATCCGCGAGCGCTGCCCCGACATCATCATCAACAACACCACGGGGGGCGGGCCCGGAATGACGATGGAGGAACGGCTGCAATGCCTGCCGGCCCGCCCCGAGGTGGCGTGGCTCAACCTCTCGCCGGACATGACCAAGTTCCGGCTCAAGGCACGCCCCGACTCCTTCCCCGACCCGCATCCCGAGAT
>CAZVDJ010000338.1:0-5322 GCA_964626245.1 uncultured Gemmatimonadaceae bacterium | reverse complement strand
AGGAACACCACGCCCAGTTCATGTGGCCGCGGTTGCACGCACTGGAGCAGTCGTACGCCAGGCGCCGCGCCTTCGAGCGCGAGAACTCGTTCATCAGCCCCCCCACCACGTGGCGCATGGAGTGGCAGCCGATCGTGTAGCCCGAGAGCAGGACGACGTTGAGGAGCATCACCACCGACCCGATCCCCATCCCGAACTCCGTCCCGCCAGTTGCAGGATTGGCCCAGCGGAAGGCCAGCAGGGCGTCGTACCAGAGGAAGATCAGGAAGATGAATGACAGCAGCAGCCCGTAGCGGTGGAGGTTCTGCATGACGAGCGGGAACGAGCGCTCCCCCCAGTAGGACTTGCGCGGTTCGCCCACGGCGCACGAGGGCGGGTCGGCCCAGAAGGCCTTGTAGTAGGCGCCGCGGTAGTAGTAGCAGGTGAAGCGGAAGAGCGCCGGGACCGGGAGGATGATCAGCGCCGGCGAGAACGGGAGCCACGCCGGCCACCACGCGGGCTTGGGGCCGAACCAGGCGTGCGGTGAATCGCCCCAGAGCTCGGGGCTGTAGAACGGCGAGAGATACGGCCCGTGGGTGTAGTGGGCGTTCTGGAAGGCGGCCCACGTGGCATACGCCACGAACCCGGAGAGCATGGCCACCACGAGGACATTGGGGACCCACCATGCGTCGCGGCGCATGGTCTCTCCGAATCGTCGCTGCTCCATCACCGGCAAAGAGCGCTGCATACGCACCATGGCCTGGGGAATCGGCGGCACGCCAGCCGATCAGCTGGCGGCGCGGGTAAAGAACCCGCCGGGGCGCGGCCTGTCAAATGGCGGCTCGGTGGTCGAGAACTCCCTGCTCGCGAGGCGAGAACCGGGCGCGCGCGACTACTGCTTCGTCGTGGTTCTTCGCAGCACCATCCCCGGTCTCGCCCCCGTCACGACACCGTCGCGCACCACCGCGACCCCCTGCACGAAGACGTGCGGAATGCCCACCGGGTACTGGTGCGGCTCCACGAACGTCGCCGCGTCGTTGACCGTGGCCGGGTCGAAGGCCACCAGGTCCGCCACCGCCCCCGCCACCACGCGCCCCCGGTCGGCAAGGCCGAACCGGGCCGCCGGCGCCGACGTCATGCGGCGCACCGCTTCCTCCAGCGATATCACCCGGCGCTCGCGCACATAACGACCCAGCACGCGCGGATAGGTGCCATAGGCGCGCGGGTGCGGACTGCTCTCGCCGAATCGCACCAGCGCGCCGTCGGAGCCGACCATCCCGTACGGCGACGCCATCAGCCGCTCGATGTCTCCCTCGTCGAACGAGTGGAAGATCGCGCTGCACCCGCCACGTGCAACGAGGTCGAGGATGAGGTCGGCGATGGCGTCGGGCGATGCCGTCGCCGCGCGCGCCGCCAGCACGTCCGCCAGCGTCTTCCCGGCGAGGGTGCTGTCGAAGCCGCAGCGCGCGAGCTGGATCTTCGACGGGTCGTTCGCGAAGCGCATCTCGACGAATGCCTTCATCTCCGTCACGACGCGCCGGCGTGTCGCCGGCGCGGCCACGTTGCGCGCCAGCCCGTCGTTGGCGCGTGCCCACGCCGGCACGATGCTCGCGATCGATGTGTGCGACGCGGTGTAGGGATATTGGTCGAAGGTCACGTCGATCCCTTCGTCGCGCGCCTCCTTCATCAGTGCCAGCGTCTCGGCCGAGCGTCCGTAGTTGCGGCGCCCCCCCACCTTGTGGTGCGAGATGTGGACCGGGATGCGCGCCTCGCGCCCGATGCGGATGGTTTCCCGCACCGACTCCACCACGCGGTCGTCCTCGTTGCGCATGTGCGACGAGTAGATCCCGCCCGACGCCGCCGCCACGCGCGCCAGCGCGACGATCTCCTCAGTGGGGGCAAAGCTCCCCGGGACGTAGAAGAGCCCGGTCGAGAGCCCCACCGCGCCCTCCGCCATCGCCTGGCGCACCAGTCCATCGTCGCCAGCTCTGGCGGCGTTGCCGCGCGATCTTCGGTTCCCAAGACCGCCCGCCGCACTGTCCCGTGTCCCACGAAGAGCGCCACGTTAGGCGCCATGGTGTGCGCGGCGAGCGAATCCAGATACGCCCCCACCGGGAGCGGCGAGCTCCCGTCGTTCCCCTCCACGATCGTGGTGATCCCCTGCCGGATCAGGTTGTCGGCGGTGGGGATGTCGAAGATCGACTCGCGCGCATGCGTGTGCGGATCGATGAAGCCCGGCGCCACCACCAGCCCGCGCACCGCGATGCGCGCCGTCGCCTTGCGCGACGCCAGGTCACCCAGCTCGGCGATGCGGCCATCGCGGATCCCGACGTCAGCGGTGACGGCGGGCGCGCCCGTGCCGTCGAGCACCTGGCCGCCCTCGAGCACGAGGTCGAGCGGTGGGGCCGAGGTGCAGGCGGCGAGGGCGAGGACGCCGAGGAACCGACGCCAGGGACGGAGGTCAGTGACGGAGGTCAGGGACGCAGCCCGGAGACGCGGTCGCCGCAACGTTGACGCCCGGGGCACCTGCGCACAAGACGCCTCACCCCTCACCTACCGATCACGCTCCGGCAACGCGTCCCGGAACCGGTCGTCCAGCTTCCACCCGGGAACCGGTGGCGCGTGATCGCGGACCGGCACGTACTGCGAGTGCTCCACCATCTCCATCTTGTGGATGTAGCGAGGACACGCCGGGAAGATGCGCTCCGCCACCACGCGGATGATGAACACCGACCCAGGATACGCCTCGCGCAGCGGATCGTCCGCGTGCACCGTCGCCCTCCCGTTCACGCGCAGTCGCTTCTGCAGCTCGAAGTTGATGAACAGCAGCCCGACGTTGGGATTGACCACGACGTTCCCCCACGAGCGGTACATCCCGTTGCCGTCATAGTCGGGAAAGGCGAGGGTGTGCCCGTCGACCACGCGCACGAAGCCCGGCAGCCCTCCCTTGTATGAGCAGTCGGGGTGCCCATCCGCGTCGGCCGTCGCCACGAAGCACATCGGGCATCGCTCGATGAAGGCCCGGTCGTCGTCCGTGAACGTGGCGTGGACGATCTTCTCCTCCAGCCGGTCGGCGATCCGTCGCGTCTCGCGCAACTCCTGCAGCGAGCGCATCCCCTCGTGGTACATCGGGTGCGTGGGCATGCCGCCACCTCGTGGGAAAGGGCGTTGTCAGGGAAATCAAACAGCGGGCGCAACTCGCCACATCCCGGGTGACGTTCGGGTGACCGCGAGGTGACCGCTGCCTCGTACGGCGCGACACCCGGGGGAGGTCCCTCCGGCCGTACGCCAGCAGACGCTGGCTCACCAGACCGCCTCGAGGATCACGCTCATGTCACGCCATTCGGTCGCCGCGCCCCTACACACCGCGCGCCGCTCCTCCGCCAGTCTCGCCGCCGTCATCGGCGCCTCGCTCGTCTCCCTCGCCACGTTCGTCCCGCTCGCGTCGCACGCGCAGGACGCCCTCGGCACGCCATTCATCGGGCGCCACCTCCTCAGCTTTCAGACCGCGCAGAACACCCGCACGGGAGGCCCTGCCACGACGAACACCTTCGGCCTGCTCTACGGCCACCGCTTCGGCCCACGCGACGGGCAGTCGCACGTGAACCTCGTCGTGCGCACCGGTGCGCGCCCGCTCGAAGGGACCGACTCCGGCGTGCTCGACCTGGCCGCCACGCTCGGCGTCTCGCAGCAGCTGCCGGCCCTTCCCGGCCTGTCGGTCGCGGCATCCACCGGCATCGGGCTCATGGCCTGGAGCGACGACGCGGCCGGGACCGGACGCGCCAACTTCTCCGTGCCGGCCAACGCCGGCGTGAGCTACGCCCTCCACCTCGGCGGCGCGACGCTCTCCCCCTTCGCCATGGGAACGGTGGCGCGCTACGACGTGCGCAATGCAGTGAACGACGAGCGCGTGTCGCGCGAGGTGGGATGGGATTCGTACTACGCCACCGGGGCCACGCTACGCCTGCGTGAGGTGGCCTTCGCCACCTCGCGCATCGTCGGCGAGCGCGGCATGCCGCAACGCAGCCGCTGGACCTTCTCCGCCGGCATCTCGTTCTGACCACACGCACGACGCGCTGAGCGTCCTCGCCGCCTTCGCCCCCCGACTCGAACGAACGGGCCGGGGGGCACCGCCGTCTGCGCGCTCGGCTGCCGCTTACAGCGCATGTCGGGGTGGCGTATGATGGGAGCATGACGGGAACCACGTGGCGTGCCGATCGTCGTCGGGCCTTCTGTCCCGAGCGCAGCCGAGTCGCCGCATGCTGCGCGTAAGGACGCTCGGCGGACTCGTCGTCGAGCGTCTCGCCGCTGCCAGCAGTTCCGCAGACGGGATCCGAGGGCTGTCGCCCCCCATCGAACGCGTACTCGGGGCGGCCGCCCAACCGCGCCGGCTCGCCCTCATCGCCATGATCGCGCGCACCGGCCACCGCGGCGTCTCGCGTGATCGCCTGATCTCCACCCTCTGGCCCGATGCCGACGAGGAGGCCGCACGTCAGGCGCTCAAGCAGTCGTTGTACGCCCTTCGGCGCGATGCCGGCGTCGGCGAGCTCTTCGTGGGCACGCGCGACCTCTCGCTCAACGCCGAGGTGGCGCGCAGTGATGTCATCGACTTCGAGGAGTGCGCGCGCAGCGGCCAGCTGGAGCGTGCCGCGGCCTGTTACACCGGCACCTTCCTCGACGGCTTCCGCCTAACGGCCGTGCCGGAGTTCGAGTGCTGGATGGAAGAGGAGCGCCGCTCGCTGGAGGCGGCGCTCGCGTCGGTCCTCGACCGGCTCGTCGAGGCAGCGCGCAGCAGGCGCGATGCGCCAGCACTCGTGGGCTGGCTCCGGCGCCGCGCCGCGCTGGAGCCGCTCAACGCACGCCTCACGGTGGCGCTCATGCAGGCGCTGCTCGAGGACGGCGATCGTGCGGCGGCGTTGCAGCAGGCGCGCGTGTACGAGGCGCTCGTCGCGCAGTCGCTCGATATCCCCCCGGATCCCACGGTGCGTAACCTCGTCGCCGCCATCCGAGACGGGCGGACCGGGGCCGACCCTCCCGCGCCCAGCAATTCGCTGGTCGTTGCGAACAGCGCCAGCGGCGGTAGCACAAGTAGCCCCCGCAGTGCGCCGCCGGCAGCCTCGACCTCCGACGCACCGAGCGTTGCCGTTGGCCCCTTCGCCATCATTTCCCCGTCGAGCGAGGCCCGCGTGCTGGGCGAGAGCTTGCGCGAGGAGCTGCTGCTGTCGCTCGGAAGGCGCCGCGAGCTGCAAGTGACCGGTCGATGGAGTGAAGATCCCGCCTCGCATACGGTCGCCGAGGGGGCGTTGCAGCCGGCCAGTGCCCTGCTGGAGGGATCGGTGCGCG
>CAZVDJ010000337.1:0-5356 GCA_964626245.1 uncultured Gemmatimonadaceae bacterium | reverse complement strand
CCGTCGAGGTGCCGCGCGCGAGCGAGACGATGAGATCGGGCTGCGCCACCGGGCGATTGGTGAAGGTGAGCCCGCGCCACTCGAAGCGCGAGAAGAGGCCGAGGTCGGTGGTGACGGTCAGCTGCGCCGACGCAACCGGCGCCGAGAGGACGGAGAGGCCGGAAAGGACGAGCGCGCCGACAGCGGCGCGAAGTATGGCGGGCATGATGGTGGGCGCGACGGGCGATGGTGGAGTGATGCCACGGGCGGGCACGGCGTGCGGCCCTGCCCTCCCTCTCTTGTCGGTCGCTTCGTCCCGCGACTCAATTGCAGCTGCACATGAGCCGGCGCTCACGTGTGGCACTGCTCATGTGAGGCCCCGCTCACCTGAGGCGGGACCAATGAAGAATCCTGCTTGTTAGGCACGTCCCGCATTCACCTCGTCCCCCGTGACGCCGAGACTCGTAGCGAGGCGCCCTGTCGAGGCGCCCCCCATCCCGACATTCCCGACCTCGTGATCGTCATGTCCCCTCGTTCGTTCCTGCACGACGTCCTGCGCGGCAAGACCGTGACTGCGCGCCTGCTCGCCCCCATTTGCGGCGTCACCGCGCTGGTGCTCGCGACACTCGTGGTCGTCACCTCGCAACGCGTCGATCGCACCGCGCGCGAGCAGGCCATGCAGACGGCCCGCGAAACCGCCGAGCGGCAAGCCGCGGCCGTCGACCTCATCCTCGAGGATGCGATCTCCACCTCACGCACGGTGGCCGCGTCGCTCCTGGCGAGCCGGGCGAATGGCGTCGCCAACCGTGCCGTGGCCGACTCGCTGCTGCGCGGCGTGCTGGAACAGAATCCCGCGCTGCTCGGCGTGTGGGCGCTCTTCGAACCCGACGCCTTCGATGGAAGGGACGCCGACTGGCGCGACAAGACCGGGCACGACACCACCGGTCGCTACGTCCCCTACTGGAACCGCGGGGCCGGCGCGATCTCGGTGGAGCCGAACCGCGACTACGACAAGCCCGGTGCGGGTGACTACTACCAACTCCCGCGTGCCAGTGGACGGGAGACGGTCATCAATCCGTACGCGTATGAGCTGGCGGGGAAGACGGTCCTGATGACGAGCCTCGTGGCGCCGATCATCTCGAAGGGCCAGTTCATCGGAGCCGCCGGCGCCGACCTTGCCCTCACCGACGTCCAGCGCCGCCTGAGCGAGATCAAGCCGTTCGGCACGGGCTACGTCGCGCTCATCTCGAACAGCGTCACCTTCGTCTCGCACCCCGCGGCCGAACTCCTGGGGCGCGACGCCGAGGCCGAGTTGAACGTGAGCGGGCTGCGCGCCGCCGTCACGGAGGGCAAGACATTCAGCGCGCAGGCGCTGGACAAGGCGACCGGCGAAGAGGCGCTCTACGTCTTCGTCCCCATCTCCATCGGCCGCACCAGTACACCATGGTCACTGGCCGTCGCCATCCCGATGCAGGCGATCACCGCCGAGGCGCGCGCGCTGCGCGCCTTCTCCATCGGCCTTGGCCTGCTGGCGTTGCTGGTGCTGGCCAGCGTGGTCGTGGTCCTGGTGCGGCGCATCGTGCGCCCGCTCACGCAGATGACGGAGGTGGCGCAGCGCATCGCCGAGGGCGACACGCGCCAGAACGTCGACGTCACCAGCGAAGACGAGATCGGCGCGCTGGCCGGCGCCTTCAACCGCGTGGTGGACTCGCAGCGCACGCTGGCGGTCGCAACGGCGGCGCTGGCGGCCGGCGACGCCTCACGCGTCGTCGAGCGGCGCGGCGCACACGATGCGCTGGGGGAATCGATGGAGCAGTTGCGGACCACCGTGCAGTCGCTGCTCGGCGAGACCACGCAGCTCGTGGCGTCGGCCAAGGCTGGCGACCTGTCGGCTCGCGGTCGCGACGCGCGCTTCACGGGCGCCTATCGCGAGCTGGTGCGCGGCATCAACGAGACGCTCGACGCCATGGCTGGGCCGATCAACGAGGCGTCGCAGGTGCTGGAGCGAGTGGCGCGCAACGACCTCACCGCGCGCATGTCCGGCGACTATGCGGGCGACTTCTCCCGCATCAAGGAAGCGATGAACACCGCCAACTCGCAGCTGGACGAGGCCATGGGGAAGGTGTCCTCGGCGGCGCTGCACGTCGCGTCGGCCGGCGACCAGATCGCCTCGGGGAGCCAGTCGCTCGCCCAGGGTTCGTCGGAGCAGGCTGCCTCGCTGGAGGAGATCTCCTCGAGCATGCACGAGCTGTCGGCGATGGCCCTGCAGACCGCGCGCAATGCCAAGGAAGCGGAGCAGCTCTCGGGGGAATCGCTCGCAACGGCGAATGCCGGCGCCGCCGGGATGCAGCGCCTGGCGGAGGCCGTGGCGAAAATCAAGGCGTCGAGCGACGCAACCGGGCGCATCGTGCGGTCGATCGACGAGATCGCCTTCCAGACCAACCTGCTGGCCCTGAATGCCGCCGTGGAGGCAGCGCGAGCCGGGGATGCGGGTCGCGGGTTCGCCGTTGTGGCTGACGAGGTGCGCAGCCTCGCGCAGCGGAGCGCGGAAGCGGCGCGCTCCACCTCCGCGCTCATCGAGGAATCGATGCAGCACGCCGAGCAGGGCGTGTCGCTGAATGCGGCGGTGATGGCGCAGCTGTCGGAGATCACGCGCCAGGTGGAGCGCACGTCGATGGTCGTGAGTGAGATCTCGGCGGCCAGCGACCAGCAGGCGCGGGGGATCCAGCAGATCAACCAGGGCGTGGAGCAGATGAACCAGGTGACGCAGCAGGTGGCGGCCAACGCGGAGGAGTCGGCGGCGGCCAGCCAGGAGCTCGCCAGCCAGGCGCAGGTGCTGAACGCGATGGTGCGTGAGTTCCACATCTCGGGCGATGTCGCGGCTGTTGGCCCCGCGTCGGCGTTGCAGCGCCCGTTGGCACTCGAGCGCGCGTCAGCGCAGGAGCGCGCGTCAGCGCAGGAGCGCGCGCCGGCGGCCGCCAGCCGCAACCGCATCGCTCGGCCCCGGGGACGGCACGGCGCGCTGTCGGGGTAGCGGCGCCGCGATCGGGCGGAACGCGCGCGCGCGCGACGCCCGGCCCCTCGTACGACAGAACCGCCAGTCACCCCGCGGGGTGGCTGGCGGTTCGGCGTATTCGGCCGCTCCGGGGAGGAGCGAGATCGGGACGGCGGGATTTGAACCCGCGACCCCCTGAACCCCATTCAGGTGCGCTACCGGACTGCGCTACGTCCCGTTCGCCGGACCGAGCAGCCGGTCCGCGAAGGTGACCCAACCTAACCGAGCGCCGACCCCGGTACAACCGCCAGAGGGACCGGGTGAGTCACGGGTACGGTCTGGGAAGCACGATCGACGGCAACGATGAGGGCTGGCGAGCGGCAAGGGCCCCGCAGGCGTCGGCGGTAGCGTGCCGTTCGAACGTGCACTGAGCAGTGATCCATGCGCCAGGCGCACGATTTTCAGCGCATTGCAGCAGTTTTTCACGCGAATCTGGCCGATTGTGACATCAGGAGTGCACAAACTGCACGGTTCGCGCTACACTTGCTGAAGCCGAAGTTCGAAGGTCGCCCTACCTGCCCCCGCCCCTCGTGCCACTCAACGGGTCCTCGCCGGTCGACACGCTCTGGATAGCCCTCGCCACCGGGCTGGTCCTCCTCATGCCCCCCGCGCTGGCCCTGTTCTACGGCGGGCTGGTGCGCTCCAAGAGCATCCTGAACACCATGATGATGTCGCTCGCCTCGTTCGGCGTGGTGGGCGTCGCGTGGATCGTCCTGGGCTACTCGCTCGCCTTCGGGAGCGGCAACGCGGTCCTTGGCAACCTGGACCATGTGCTCCTGCGCGGGGTGACGCTCGACGCCAAGGGCTCCATCCCGCACCTCCTCTTCATGGCGTACCAGGGGACGTTCGCGGTCATCACCGCGGGGCTCATATCGGGAGCGCTCGTGGAGCGGATGCGGTTCGCCGCCTATCTGCTCTTCATCACGCTCTGGTCGCTCCTCGTCTACGCGCCCATCGCGCACTGGGTGTGGGGAGGCGGCTGGCTGGGCGCGTGGGGGGTCCTGGACTTCGCGGGCGGGACGGTGGTACACATCGCGGCGGGGACGGCGGCAGGAGTGGGGGCCATCGTGGTGGGACAGCGGCGCGACTACGGTCGCCAGGCGTTCCTCCCGCACAATGTCCCGATGATGCTCACCGGCACTGCCCTCCTCTGGTTCGGCTGGCTGGGATTCAACGGGGGAAGTGCCCTGGCCGTGAACGGCGCGATGGTCGTGGCGCTGGTGAACACGGTGCTGGCGCCGATGGCAACGTTGGCGGTCTGGCTCTCGCTCGATCTCTGGCGCACGCGCCACGCCACGGCGGTGGGCGCCGGCACCGGGATCGTGGTGGGGCTGGTGGCGATTACCCCCGCCGCCGGCTTCGTCTCCCCGTTAGGCGCCCTCGCCATCGGCGCGCTCTCCGCGATCCCTTCCTACTTCGCCATCGCGACGCGCGCCTCCACCCGGCTCGACGACTCGCTGGATGTCGTCGGGGCCCACGGCGTGGGCGGCATCATGGGCGCCGTGCTCACCGGCGTCTTCGCCACCAGGGCGTGGGGCGCGCCGAGCGATGGCCTGCTGGCCGGCAACGCGCTGCTCCTGGTGAAGCAGCTGGCGGGGGTCGCGGTGACGATCGCCTACGCCGCGCTGGCCACGCTCGTGGTGCTCAAGCTCGTCGCCGTGGTGCGCCCCCTGCGCGTGGCGGTCCGCGAGGAAGCGGGTGGCCTCGACGTCTCCCAGCACGGGGAGGAAGGGTATTCCGACGGTGAAGGAGCGATGCTCGTCCTGCAGGACAGCGCCGCCTAACGCCGCTCCCCCTCGTCCCCTCGTCCCCTCGTCCCCTCGTCTTCTCGTCTTCTGCCCCCCATGCGCCTCATCGTCGCCGTCATTCGCCCGGAGCGCCTGGGCGACGTCCTGGAAGCGCTGTATCGCGCCGACGTGCGCGGACTCACCGTCTCTCGCGTGCAGGGACACGGCGGCGAGACGGTGCACGTGGAGAACTACCGCGGGACGACGGTCAAGGTGGAGCTGCACCCCAAGGTGCGACTGGAGATCGGCGTCTCCGACTCCTTCGTGCAGGCGACGATCGATGCGATCGTGCAGGGGGCTCGCACCGGCGACGTGGGCGACGGGAAGATCTTCGTCCTTCCCGTGGAGAAGGTGATTCGCATTCGAACGTGCGAGGAGGACCGCGCCGCCGTTACGCCACTCCACCCCACTGCCTGACTCCGGCACGCCCGTCGCTCGCCGTTCGCCAGCGGGTGCGCTCGCCCGCGGAATCAGGTCGAGTTGCGCAGGTCGAGATGCACAGGGTCGAGATGCAATCGCCAGCCAAACGCTGACC
>CAZVDJ010000336.1:1374-5372 GCA_964626245.1 uncultured Gemmatimonadaceae bacterium | reverse complement strand
GGGACGGCGGTCGCCTTCGGCCTCTTCAGCGTCTGGCTCAGCACGCAGGAGAACATCTGGAGCTGGCCCACGGCGATCGTGAACGTGGGGCTGTATGCGCTCCTCTTCTTCCGCGAGAAGCTGTACGCCGACATGGGACTGCAGGTCATCTACCTCCTGCTGTCGGTCTACGGCTGGTACGAGTGGAAGTTCGGCGGCGAGAACCGCAGCGAGCTGCACGTCTCCCGCCTCACGCCGCGCCTCGGCGTCACGTTAGGCGCGGTGGGCACCGCCGGCGCGCTGGCGCTGGGCACGTTCCTGCACCGCACCACCGACGCCTCGCTCCCCTACCTCGACGCCACGCTCTCCGTCTTCTCCCTCATCGCGCAGTGGATGATGACGCGGAAGATCCTGGAGAACTGGGCGCTGTGGGTCGTGCTCGACATCGTCTACGTCTGGATGTTCATCGCCCTCAAGCAGCTGCACTTCACCGGCTTCCAGTACGCCGTCTTCCTGGTCCTGGCCGTGTTGGGGCTGCGCGACTGGAAACGCTCGTACGACGCGCGACGCGGCGCCGGGTCGGCACCGACCGTCCCGGTCGGAACCGCCACGTGACGCGCCCCGGCACCACGGCCGCCCGGCGCGTTCCCCGTCTGGTGGTGACGGGGAGCGAGAGCACGGGGAAGACGACGCTCGCCGGCGAACTCGCGCAGTCGCTGCGCACGACGTGGGTCCCGGAGTACGCGCGCAGCTATGCGCAGCGGGTGCAACGCCCGCTCACCGCGCACGACGTCACGCCCATCGCGCACGGCCACCTCAAGGCCGTCAGCACCGCGGAGGGCGAATGGCGCAGCCGCTTTGCGGCCCGGGCCGACGCTCCGCCGCTCATCCTCGACACCGACTTGCTGAGCACGGTGGTCTACGCACGGCACTACTATGGCGCGTGCCCGGCCTGGATCGAGGAGGCGGCGCGCACCCATCGCGCGGACCTGTACCTGCTCTGCGCCCCCGACCTGCCATGGGCGGCCGACGGCGTGCGCGACCAGCCGCTGGCGCGCGAGCAGCTGCACACGCGCTTTGAGGAGACGCTGCACGAGTTCGGCGCCGCTGTGGCCCCGGTGAGCGGCGTGGGCGAGCTGCGACGCTCGCGCGCGCTGTCCGCCATCGCGTTCCTCTCGCTGTAGCCAGGGCGCACCCGGCGCGGACGTCAGGGCTTGCGCGCCTTCCACTTCGCGAGCAGGTCGCGCTCGCGTTCGGGCGTGAAACCGGTCTTGAGCCCGGCCTGGCGATCGGCGGGCAGGGTGCGGAACCACTCCAGCGTCTCGCGCGCAGTGACCTCGGTCGGGCGGAACGTGAGCCCGGCCTTGATCTCGGGGGTGAGGTCAAAGCGCGCAAAGCCGGCGGTGCGCCCCTTCATCACCTGGAAGACCGGGAGCTCGCGCCCGTACGGGTTGGCCCCGTTCTCCCGCAGGAAATCGGCATCCACCCAGGTGAAGGTGGCGTTGCCCCCCACACCCTTCTGGATCCGCTCCACGAACAGGCGGAACGGCTGCCCCATCTGCGGCCCCACACCGTTGAAGACGCCGAAGGTGCGGTCCTCGACCAGCTTCACGCAGAACTCCACCAGGTCGCGCACGTCGATGATCTGCACGTGGTCCGTGCCGTCGCCCGGCGCCAGGACCTCTCCGCCACGTGCAATGCGCACCGGCCAATAGGTGAAGCGATCGGTGTCGTCGCCCGGGCCGATGATGAGCCCGGGACGCACGACCGTCACGCGACCGGGCATCAGCTCGTGCAGCGCCTTTTCCGCGTACGCCTTGGCGTGGCCGTAGCTCAACGGCCGCCCCTCGGGAATGGGCGAGTTCTCCAGCGTGAGCACGGGCGCGTCGGACGTCATCGGCACCCGGCTCGTGTCGAAGTACACCGAGCGGGTGGAGATGAAGAGGTACTGGTCCACCGAGTCGCTCAGCAGGCCGGCCGAGAGCTTGACCCACTCGGGAGCGCTGCTCAGCGAGGCCGACTCGTCGATCACCGCGTCCCACTTTCGCCCCTTGAGCGCCGACAGATCGGCGGCGCGATCGCCCGCCAGTTCCTCGACGTCCTTCCCGAAGAGGCCGGGCGCGCTGCGTCCGCGGTTGAAGATCGTGACCTGGTGCCCCCGCGCGAGCGCCGCGCGCACATCGTGCGGGCCCACGAACCCCGTGCCCCCCAGGATCAGGATCTTCTTGGGCGCCCCGCGAAGGCGAATGGCCTCCGGACGGAACGCGGCCGCCGCGGACAGTGCGGCGAGGCCGGTACCGAGGAATTCACGACGGTTGTACATGGCAGGAACGAAAGGGAGGGATCGACTCGTGCGTGTCCGGCCAACGCTAAGGCCGGGGCAGATGGCCGCAAGCGGGAAGGCGTGGACCCTCCACGAGCGCTACCCCGCGCCCGATGGCGCGCGCGCGTCGCCACTCGTTCCCCGATACCAGTAGGCCACCCCCAGGAGAAAGCTGCCGGCCAGCAGGTACCCGCCCACCTTCCACCCGATCGACATCGACGCCGTCTCGACCAGGGCGCGCACGGCGGCCAGCACCGACAGCGCGAGCCCCACCTGTCGCAGCGCCGCGATCGCACGCGCGCGTCCCACCCCGATCGCCGCCACACCGCTCACCGCATAGAAGGCGACGAGCAGGAACGTCGACACGTCGATGGAGACGGTGTGCGACAGCTCGGTGTGGATCCATGCGAAGGTGACCGACGCCCCCAGCAGCCTGGCCAGCGTACGCCGGGCACCGTCCAGCGGCTCACCCTCGGCGCGGTCCATCCGCGCCCAGTGCCAGGAAAAGACGAGCCATGCGGCACAGACCGCCGCTGCCACGCCCGACGCGGAGGTCACGAACGGGCGGGTGATCCAGCGCCCGCGCTCGTCCAGCAGCGACCACGCGCCGATGGTTGCCACCACCAACCAGCCCAGGATGGCGAGCGCGCTCGCGCGCAGGCGTACACGGCGCATGACGAGGGCTGCCGTGGCGCAGTAGGCCGCCAGGACGATCAGTCGCGCCTGCTCGTAGCGCACGAGCCACGCGACGATCGCAAAGCCGCCGAACGCGACCGCCGAGAAGGCGTGCAGCGACCGGGCACGGTCTCGGTTGGCGACCGCAGCCGCAAGGCTTGCCACACCCCAGGTGGCCACCAGCGCTCCCTGCAGCGCGTGCGCCGGCGTCGGCACGCCCTGCACCGCCAGGAAGCAGGCCCCCGATGGCAGGACCACGGCCCAGACAAACTGCTGCCAGCGGCTTGCGGGATGGGGCACACCGACGGCGAAGCCGGTGAGCGTGATCGCCAGCGCGAGGGTCACGCCGGGCCATGGTTCGGGGCCCAGCGGCGACGCCACGCCGAGCGCCGAAAGCGCGGCCAGGAGGGCGACGGTGGCCAGGTGCGGTCGAGGACGTCCTTGCACCTGGAGCAGCGAGAGCCAGCTCATGGCAAGGGCAAAGACGGCCGGCGCCCCCTCGCGCCAGATGGAACCGTCGGCCACCATCTGCCCGCTCGCGGCCGCGGTGTAGCCCGCCATGCCGGCGCCCAGCACGAACGGGGTCTTCCCCCACTCGCGCCCCCCCACGGCACGCATCCCCGCGCCCAGCACCACCGCCCCGTACAGGAGGAGGAGGATCGGATCCCCGGCGTTGGCGGCGGTGACGAACGGGGCGAGCAGTGCACCGCCGAAACCCACGTTGAAGAGCGACTGGTCACCGTCGCGCAGCGCAAGCGCCGCGAGCGCCGCCGACGCGGCCATGGCCACCGCCAGGGCGACGGCATCGGGAACCAGGTGCAACAGCGGCCCCGCCCCCCAACACACCACGTGCAGCATGGCGAGCGAAAGGGCGAGCAGCACGCCGCCGAAGCGCGGGGAACTGCCGCGCCGAAGGCGCATCCCCGCGGCGGCCACCGCGCCACTGGCCAGCGCCCCCAGCGCCACGCACAACTCCGGTCCGATGAGCCCGTTCCTAATGGCCCAGCCGATGAAGGCGCCA
>CAZVDJ010000336.1:0-1364 GCA_964626245.1 uncultured Gemmatimonadaceae bacterium | reverse complement strand
CCCCATCAGGATGGTGAACGCCGCCAGCGCCAGCGTGCCGTACCGCCCGACAAATGCTTCCACTCCCTCTCGCCGGAGCGACGTGGCAAACGATGGAGAGCGAGGCGCACCAGCCGATGCCGCGTCCCCCGCCGCGCGCTCCCCTGCGCCCGCTCCGCCGCTGCCGCCTCGCCCGCCCAGTGCCCAGCGCGACGGCCGGCTGCCGGCGGCGGAGACGTTGGCCGCGAGGCGGCGCATCTCCTCGGAGACGTAGATCTCCCCGTGCCCGTCCCTCGCTTCCGCGCGTGGCGGCGGGTTCCCGGCGGGTGGCGGCGCCGCGGGCGTCGGCGGTTCCCCGGCGACGGTGCCTATCGCGGACGTCTCGCCGTCGGCAGCGTGCCGCGCGTGCGGTGGCGGTGCCCCGGCAGGCTCCCCGCGCCGCTGCTGCAACTGCTGCACCTCCTGCCGCAGCGCCACCATGTCCCGCGTCAGGCGGGCGATCGCCAGTTCGAGCGCCTCGAGTCGTGTGCCGTCGGCCATGCCCAAAGCTGCCGAAAACAGCGGAGAGGGGCCAGAAGCACCCTCGAGTGCCCCCGCCCCTCTCTCGTCCTCTCGTCTTCTCGTCTTCTCGTCTTCTCGTCTTCTGCCCTTCTAGTACCGGTAGTGATCCGGCTTGTACGGCCCGTCGACCGGCACACCGATGTACGCGGCCTGCTCGGGAGAGAGCCGCGTGAGCTTGGCGCCCAGCTTCTCCAGGTGCAAGCGCGCGACCTTCTCGTCCAGGTGCTTGGGAAGGACGTACACCGCCTTCTCGTACTTCGCGGTGTTGCCGAAGAGCTCGATCTGCGCGATGACCTGGTTGGAGAACGAGGCCGACATCACGAAGCTCGGATGCCCGGTGGCGCACCCCAGGTTGAGGAGGCGCCCCTCGGCCAGCACCAGGACCGAGTGCCCGTCGGGGAAGACGAACTCGTCGAACTGCGGCTTGATGTTGATGCGCGTGATGCCGTGCTTCTTGAGGCCGGCCATGTCGATCTCGTTGTCGAAGTGGCCGATGTTGCCGACGATCGCCTTGTCCTTCATCTGCTTCATGTGCTCCACGGTGATGATCCCCGTGTTGCCCGTCGCGGTGATGAAGATGTCGGCGGTGCGGATCACCTCGTCGAGCGTGGTGACCTGGTAGCCTTCCATGGCCGCCTGCAGCGCGCAGATGGGATCGATCTCGGTGATCACCACGCGTGCCCCCTGCCCCTTGAGCGCCTGCGCGCACCCCTTCCCCACGTCGCCGTAGCCGCAGATCACGGCCACCTTGCCGGCGAGCATCACGTCGCTGGCGCGCAGGATGCCGTCGGTGAGCGAGTGGCGGCAGCCATAGAGGTTGTCGA
>CAZVDJ010000335.1:0-5379 GCA_964626245.1 uncultured Gemmatimonadaceae bacterium | reverse complement strand
TCGTGATGTTCGCGGTGATCATGGTGGCCGCGAACGCGTTAGGCATGGAGTCGCTGGCGGACGTGTTCGCCGAGCTCGTGGGGTACATCCCGAGCCTGATGTCGGCGATCGTGATCCTCATCGTCGGCATTGTCCTGGGACGCTTCACGGGCGGGCTGATCATGGCGTCGGCTGGTGCCGTACAAGGCGGCCCGACGCTGGCGCGGGTGGGCCGCTGGGGCGTGGTGGTCCTGGCGATCTTCATGGCCCTGCAGGAATTGGGGATCGCCACCGACATCGTCACGACGGCATTCGCCATCCTCTTCGGTGCCATTGCCCTGGCGATGGCCCTCGCCTTTGGCCTCGGCAATCGTGAGCTGGCGGGCGAAGTGACCCGCGAGTGGTACTCGCGGTATCGCGCCGAGCGCGATGCGATCGAGCGGGAAACGGCCGAGCGCGAGCAGGAGGAAGAGGCGCAGCTCGATGCTGAAGAGGTCGCCGACGACGCGGAAGCCCAGGCGCGGGCGGCCGCCGAGCCGCCGAAGCCGATGTAGCGCTCGCGGGCACGCCGCGCCTTGCGCGACAGCGCCCTGATGTTACGCTGTGCCGTCTGCCGTCTGCCGTCTGCCGTCTGCCGCCCGTTCTCTCACCAGGTCTCGCCCTCATGGCCACGCTCGCTCCCGCCGACCTTTCCCTTGAAGAACTCTGGATGCCGTTCACGGCGAACCGGGCGTTCAAGCGCGCGCCGCGTTTGCTCGCGAAGGCGCACGGGATGTACTACACGGACGTCGACGGCAACGAGATCCTCGACGGGACGGCCGGGTTGTGGTGTGTGAACGCCGGACACTGCCGGGAGCCGATCGTGACCGCGGTGCAGAAGGCCGCGGCCACCCTCGATTACGCTCCCGGCTTCAACATGGGGCACCCGCTGCAGTTCCAGCTGGCCACGCGCCTCGCCGCGATGACGCCTGGTGACCTCGACCACGTGTTCTTCGGGAACTCGGGCTCCGAGGCGGTCGATACGGCGATCAAGATCGCCATTGCTTACCATCAGAGCCGCGGTGAACCGCAGCGCAAGCGCCTGGTCGGCCGTGTGCGCGGATACCACGGGGTCGGCTTCGGCGGGATCTCGGTGGGCGGGCTCGAGAACAACAAGAAGGCGTTCGCGTCGCACCTCATGCCGCACACGGACGCGCACCTGCCCGCCACGCACGGGATCGCCGAGAACCTGTTCAGCCACGGGCAGCCGGCGCACGGGGCGCATCTCGCGGATGCGCTCGAGACGATGGTGGCGACCTACGGCGGTGACACGATTGCCGCGGTCATCGTGGAACCGGTCGCCGGCTCGGCGGGGGTCCTCGTGCCGCCGCGCGGATACCTCGAGAAGCTCCGCGACATCTGCTCGGCCCATGGCATCCTGTTGATCTTCGACGAGGTGATCACGGGCTTCGGGCGGCTCGGGTCCGCGTTCGGCAGCACGTATTTTGGTGTGACGCCGGACATGATGACGGTCGCGAAGGGGATCACGAACGCCGCCGTGCCGATGGGCGCGGTGTTCGTGCGCAACGGGATCTACGACAGCGTGGTGAACGCGGGCGAGGGTGGCATCGAGTTCTTCCACGGGTACACGTACTCGGGGCATCCCCTGGCGTGCGCGGCCGGGCTCGCGACGCTCGACCTGTATCGCGACGAGGGACTCTTCGAGCGCGCGGCAGACCTCGCCCCGTACTGGCAGGACGCAGTGCACTCGCTCAAGGGTGAGCCCAACGTCATCGACATCCGGAACCTCGGGCTGGTGGCGGGCATCGAGCTGGCGAGTCGCGACGGCAAGCTGGGCGCACGTGCGATGGATGTGCACGTCGATTGCTTCCGCCACGGGCTCCTGATCCGCGTGACGGGCGACATCATCGCCCTGTCGCCGCCGCTCATCATCGAGAAGCCGCAGATCGACCGGATCGTGGACGGCATCCGTGACGCCTTGCGTCGGGTCGCCTAGCGGGAGTGCTTGCGCGGGGCCGGGTTGGCCGCAGGTTGTGGGAGCCCTCACTGGCCCCACAACCATGCGCCTCGCGATCCCCCTTCTCGTACTGCCACTCGCACTCGCGGCCCAACAGCCGCGCGAGCATGACCTCAAGCTCCCCATCGGCGGAATGCCGGGGCGACTGAACGCGATCACCGATGTCGCCGGCGTCGAGGTGGGTCACACGACGCTGATCTCGGGGAGCGGCAAGCTCGTCGTCGGCAAGGGACCGGTGCGCACCGGCGTCACGGTGGTGCACCCGCGTGGCAAGTCGAACCCCGATCCCGTCTTTGGCGCGTGGTTCACGCTCAACGGCAACGGGGAGATGACCGGGACCACGTGGGTCCAGGAGAGCGGGTACCTGGAGGGGCCGGTGGCCATCACCAACACCCACAGCGTGGGCATCGTGCGCGACGCGATCATCAAGTGGGAGGTGAGCCGCCAGAACGTGTTGCAGCCGTGGTGGCTCCCGGTGGTTGCCGAGACGTACGACGGAAGCCTGAACGACATCAACGGCTTTCACGTGAAGGAAGGGCACGTCTTCGCCGCGCTCGACAGTGCAGCTGGCGGCGTGCCGCGCGAGGGGGCGGTGGGGGGCGGGACGGGGATGATCTGCCATGGCTTCAAGGGGGGCATCGGGACCGCGTCGCGCGTCGTGCCGGCGGAGCAGGGGGGCTACACCGTCGGCGTGCTGGTGCAGTGCAACTACGGACAGCGGCGCGACCTTCGCATCGGCGGCGTCCCGGTGGGCGAGGAGATCATGGACCTGCTGCCGTGCCACGCCGTCAGCGGCAACGCGCCGCTCCCGCCCGGGGTGCAGCGCCGCCGCTGCGACGAGCCCCCTGCCCGCCCCGACGACCTGCCCGAGCAGGGCTCGATCATCGTCGTGGTGGCGACCGACGCGCCGCTCCTTCCGCACCAGCTCAAGCGTATCGCCACCCGCGTCTCCCTTGGCATCGGGCGGCAGGGCGGCTTTGGCGGGAACGGATCGGGCGACATCTTCATCGCCTTCTCCACCGCCAACCCCGGCACCTGGTCGTCGGAGACGGTGAGCCGGCTGGAGATGATCACCAACGACCGCCTCTCCCCGCTGTTCACCGCCACCGCACAGGCCACCGAGGCCGCGATCACCAACGCCCTGCTGGCGGCGGAGACGACCACCGGCGCCAACGACCTGCGCGTCTACGCCATGCCGGTCGACCGCATGCTGTCGGCGATGCGGAAGTACGGGAGGGTGAGGTGAGTCTGGAGTCGGGAGACGGGAGACGGGGGACAGGAGGAGGTGCGTGAAGCGCGGCGCGCCCGATGAGTTGCCGCCGCCGTCCCCCGACGATCGCGACCTCGGGATGGAGCGTCCGATTGCCCGGCGCGACTTCCTGAACGGGATGGCGGTGGGGCTCGGTGCGTTAGGCGCGCGTGGGCCCGGTGACCTGTGGCGGAACGGCATCCTGGACCAGGGAGGGGCGCAGCAGGAGGCTCAGGGTTCCCGAGGGGGACAGGCGGCGGACTACCCGCCGGCGCGCACGGGCATGCGTGGGTCGCACGACGGCGCCTTCGAGAACGCCCATCGCGTGCGCGACGGCATGGCGCCACGCGAGTGGTCCTCCCCCGCCGACCTGCGCGAGACGTACGACCTGGTCGTGGTGGGCGCCGGCATCTCCGGGCTCAGCGCGGCCCACTTCTATCGCCAGCGCTTCGGCAACGCGGCCCGCATCCTGGTCCTCGACAACCACGATGACTTCGGCGGGCACGCCAGGCGCAACGAGTTCACCGTCGACGGCCGGACCCTCATCTCCTACGCGGGCACGCAGTCCATCGACACGCCGTCCGCCTATTCGCCGGAGGCCAAGCGCCTGCTGCGCGAACTGGGGATCGACACGCAGCCGTTCCACACCCTGTACGACCAGGAGTTCTTCGCGCGCCGCGGGATGCGCGACGCCGTCTTCTTCGACCGCGAGACCTTCGGCCACGACCGGCTGGTGCTGCATGAGGACGGCGAGCCGATCACCGCGTTCCTCGCGCGCACGCCAATGTCGGACGCGGTGAAGAAGGAGATCGCCCGCCTCTACCTGGCGCGCACCGACTACCTGGCGGGCCGCTCGCTGGCCGAGAAGCGCGTCCTGCTCTCGCGCACCAGCTACCGCGACTTCCTCATCCGTCACTGCCGTCTCTCGCGGGAATCGCTCACCTACTTCCAGCGCTTCACGCACGACCTGTACGGCGTGGGCATCGACGCCGTCCCCGCGGGCGACTGCGTGCCGCTCGGCTTTCCCGGTTTGGAGGGGCTCGGCCTGGGCGACGAGCCGGCGCCAGGTATGGGTCGCTCGGCCATCCTGCACGGGAGCGACGAGCCGTACATCTTCCACTTCCCCGACGGCAATGCCTCCATTGCCCGTCTCCTCGTCCGCGAGCTGGTGCCGGGGAGCATCCCGGGGCGCACGATGTACGACATCGTGCCGGCGCGGGTGAACTACGCCGCGCTCGACCGCCCCACGCAGCGCGTCCGTGTGCGGCTCAGCGCCACGGTGGTCCACGCGCGCAACGTCGGCAGCGGCGTCGAGGTCACCTACGTGCGCAACGGGCGCGCCGAGCGTGTGCGCGCCGCGCGGTGCGTGATGGCGTGCTGGAACGGCATCATCCCGCACATCGTCCCGGAGATCGACCCGGCACAGGCGGCCGCGCTCAAGTACGGCGTGAAGGTGCCGCTCGTCTACACCAACGTCGCGCTGCGACGGTGGAGCGCGTTCGAGGCGCTGAAGGCCAACGCGGTCTTCTGCCCCGGCGCGTACTTCTACGACGTGTCGATGGACTTCCCGGTGAGCATGGGAGGGTACGACTATCCGCAGCGCTCGAGCGAGCCGGTCGTGATCACCATGCACCGCACGCCATGCCTTCCCGGACTTCCCGTGCGCGACCAGCAGCGCGCCGGTCGCGGGGAGCTGCTCGCCACGCCATACGCCACCTTCGAGCGCCATGTGCGCGACCAGCTCGCGCGCATCCTGGGCCCCGGGGGGTTCGACCCGGCCCGCGACATCGCGGGCATCACGGTCAACCGGTGGTCACATGGCTACGCCTACGAGTACAACTCGCTCTGGGATCCCGCGTGGCCGCCGGGCGAGTCGCCGTGCGAACTCGGCCGGCGGCCGGTGGGACGCATCACCATCGCCAACGCCGACGCGGCCGCGTACGCCTACACCGACGCCGCCATCGACATGGCGTTTCGCGCGGTCGGCGAACTGCCCTGACCACGCGGGTGCCGCGCCGAACGCTCCGCGCCGGACGCTCCGCGCCTAACGCGCCGAGCGCTGGTGCACCAGCTCGCCGCCCGACTTCCAGGCGCGCGTGCCGCTTCGCCGCTACGAGGACTGGTGGCGGGACTG
>CAZVDJ010000334.1:0-5388 GCA_964626245.1 uncultured Gemmatimonadaceae bacterium | reverse complement strand
TTGTGCAGTTAGGCTGCATCCTGATACTGCTCCGCCATTTGTGAGATGGCTTCTATTCCTCCGCACATGAGTGATCGATCGCCACCGGGCGTTAGTGCCCAGTGGTCTGAACAGCGCTTGGACACAAGCGCTGACTTCGGCGCAGGGTGAGCCCCTTCTCCATCCAGATGGGCCTCGGCCCAATAGACATACGCGTGGTTGACCGATGCCATCAGTAGACGTGGCGCTGTTGCCGAACTGGTGTTGATCGTGCCTATCACTTCTGGCGCCATTGAGAAACGCCACCGCAGCAGGGTGAGACCGTGGCTTTGCGCCCCATCCCGGGTGCGCACCACAACAAGCGGCTCCCCGCCGATCATCTGAGCGTCAAAGGCGTCGAGAGGAAGGACCCAGCGCGTGGGCTCTGCCCAGGTGCGGCCTCCGTCTGTTGAGACACTACTCGCCAAGGAAGAGAAGCGCAGTGTTGCCGGCTCAGCCTCCGCCCAGAGGACCCCAATACTATCCGCCCCTATGGCGAGTACTGTCGGGCTGTGGGCGGGCAATAGTTGTGCGGCATGTAGAGGAACTGGGCTTGTCCAAGTGCGGCCCCAGTTCTCAGACCTCCGCACCCATAGGGTGTTCTCCGTTGCCTCGCGAGAGGCCCCACCCCCCACAGTCACCAGGATGAGGCCGGAGTTGCCCTGGGATGCGAGCCTCACGTATGCCGGCAGCCCCGCCTGCTGCACGAACGACGACGTCCATGCTGCGTTCGAACGAGTCATCACGCGTACACCGAGGCGCCCAGAATCGCTGCTGGCCATCGCGAAAGCGAGCCTGCTTCGGGCGGCAACGAGAGAGGTGACAGCACCACCAATCCACCTTCCGCGAACCGATCTCGCGATCACCGTTGGCGAACGCCATGAGCTGTCGTCCGCCATCAAGGAGTAATACAGGTCTATCGCGTTGCGTCCTTGCGCGGAAGCTCTTGCGCTGGGCGATGCCCACAAGGCGTGCACCGTACCATCGGTCTCTTGCGCAAGTCGAGGTGAGGACAGCGAAGGCCATCCGGCAAACGGTTGTACGAGCCAGTGTGTACCTCCGGACGAAGCCCGACCAATTCCTGTCGCATGAACCACCTCTAGCGACGCGCCTTTCCCGGCCGGAACTGTGGGACTACCGAGGAGAAGGAGACTCGAAGTGGGGGTCCTCGAAAGTACCGGCGCTTCTACATAGGCGGTGCGCATCCACCGACCAATGGAGTCCTGGGCGGGCTGGCGAAGAGAGAATCTGCATTGCTCCCGCGTCACGAAGACCGAATGCTGCCCGGCTGTCATCGTCGCGAGCGAGCTCTCGCGCCACCAGATCACTCGCCCTGAGTTGGGAGCGAGGCATAAGGTGGCCAAGACGACGAGGCGGCTCTTGCTCATTGGTGGAACTCCTTTAATCGTCAAGAGAAACTGGATGAGCTTGGCGCGCTTGGACACTGGGGATACTCCTAGTCGGTGGCTGAAGTGGTCTCGGTTTTCTGAACAGGGCGGTTAAGTGGACTGCGGGCTCTCCCGGCGACATGTTCGCCCGACCCGAAGGAGCCTCCGATGCCGAAACGTCCCCGTCGCAATCATGCCCCGGCCTTCAAGGCGAAAGTCGCGCTCGCGGCCGTGCGCCAGGAAGGGACGCTCCCCGAACTGGCGAAGCGCTTTCGTGTCCATCCCGCCCAGATCACCGCGTGGAAGGACCAACTGCTCGCGGGCGCTGCCGGGGTCTTCGGCGGCGGTCCCGTCGAACCGCCGGTCGACGTGAAGACCCTCCACGCCAAAATCGGCGAGCTCGCGCTCGAGAACGATTTTTGGTGCTTCAGGGAGTCGTGTGGGCAGGTGACAACCGGTCGGGCGCGAGATCGAGTGCGCCGAGGTGGCAGTACATGGCGCGGCGAAAGCGGTCGCGGTTCCGATAGCCACAGGCGCGCCGCTTGATGGTTTCAATGCGCGCGTTGAGACCTTCGGCGCGCGCGTTGGTGGTGCGCGCCACGATGGCATTCAGAATCCCCCACAGGTACGTCCGGGAGTGGAGTTCCCAGCTTTCTCTGGAGACTTCGGACGCCTAAGACGCCGCCCGACGCCGCCGACGCTTGTTATCGGCCACAAACTGCTCGGGACTTACACCCGCTAGGTGTAGATGACGAAGAGGTTGTTCACTGAGCCGTAGCAGAGCAAGCTGGGGTTGTCGAGACACTCAACCGGCAACTGCCAGAGGGCTCAGTGAACGTCCACAAGAATGCACGCTGCACGCCGCGCGGGCGATCCCTCGCGCTCCAACGCGTCGCGGCGGGCGAGGCGCGCGGGCGCGTCGCCCAGGGGTGCGGCATGTCCCGCCAGACGCTGCGCAAGTGGGCCCGCCGCGCCGAGGCGGCCGGGGATGACAGCCCGGCCGCGCTGACGGATCGCTCCTCGCGGCCTCATCGCCTCGCGCGGCAGCTCCCTCGGCATCAGCGGCGGCAGATCCTCCGCTGCCGGCGCGACAAGCGCTGGAGCTCGCTGCGGATCGCGCAGCACTACGCGCTCGCGGTCAGTACCGTGGTGTCGTTCCTCCGGCGGCACGGACTCAATCGCCTCGCGCGCCTCGAGCCCGTGCGCCCCATCCAGCGCTACGAACGCCGACGCCCCGGCACCCTGGTGCACCTGGACGTGAAGAAGCTGGGGAAGATTGGCCGCGTGGGGCACCGCATGCACGGCGACCGCACCACCCGCGTGCGCGGCATCGGCTGGGAGTACGTCCACGTCGCCCTCGATGATTGCACCCGCGTGGCCTATGCCGAGGTCCTCGCTGACGAACAGGGGCCGACGACCGTCGGCTTCCTCGAACGGGCCTCCGCGTGGTATGCGGCCCACGGCGTCACGATCCGCCGGCTGCTGACGGACAACGGGGGCAACTACCGGAGCGACGCGCTCCGCGCCTGCTGCGACCGGCTCAAGATCCGCCACTCCTTCACCCGGCCCTACCGTCCCCAAACCAACGGCAAGGTCGAACGCTTCATTCGCACGCTGCTCCACGAGTGGGCGTATGCCCAGGCCTACGGCCGCTCGCGCTATCGCACCCGCGCCTTGCCCGGATACCTTCGCTTCTACAACGCCGAGCGCCGGCATACCGCGCTCCAGTTCAGCACCCCGCTCCAGCGGCTCGCTGCGAAGCAGTGAACAACGTCTTCGTCATGAACAGCTAGTGTAGTGTCCCAGATGTTGATAGCATTAGTCTTGCAGAGACTCGGGGCGTATGTTCTCCGGAGCCCGTATGCCCATCGGCCGCCCGCGTACGTTCACCCTGTCGCTCTCCGACGTGGAGCGTACCCAGTTGCAGGACTGGGCGCGCTCGCGCTCGGTGCCGCACGCGTTGGTGCAACGGGCGCAGGCCATCCTGCTGTCGGCGGAGGGCCTCGCGAATACCGTCGTCGCCGAGCGGGTCGGATTGAGTCATCCGATGGTGGGCCATTGGCGCCGCCGGTTCCACGCGGACCGGCTGGCGGGGCTTTACGATGCGCCGCGCTCCGGTCGGCCGCGGACGCATGATGACGACGAGGTGGCGCGGCTGCTGCGCACCGTGCTGAAGACCAAGCCGGCGAATGCGACGCACTGGAGTGTGCGGTCGGTCGCCGCCAAGACGCGCATCAGCAAGAGCACCGTGCAACGCTACTTCGCGCTCTTCGGCGTCCAGCCGCACCGCACGAAGGGCTTCGTGCTCTCGACCGATCCCTTCTTCGTCGAGAAGGTACGGGACGTGGTGGGACTCTATCTCAACCCGCCCGAGAACGCCCTCGTCCTGTGCGTCGATGAGAAGAGCCAGATTCAGGCGCTCGAGCGCACGCAGCCCCATCTACCCTTGGGCCTTGGTTACGTCGAGGGCATCACGCATGGCTACACCCGACACGGCACCACGACCCTCTTCGCCGCCCTCGATGTGGCCACCGGCGACGTGCTCGCGCAGTGCAAGCGCCGCCATCGGCATCAGGAGTTCCTGGCCTTCCTGCAGCACATCGACGCCAGCGTGCCGGCGGACCTGGACGTGCACCTGATTCTCGACAACTACGCCACCCACAAGCACGCGAAGGTCCGGGCGTGGCTCGCGCGGCGCCCCCGTTACCACGTGCACTTCACACCGACCTATGCCTCCTGGCTGAACCAAGTGGAACGCTGGTTCGGTCTGATCACGCAGCGGGCGATTCGCCGCGGCTCCTTTCGGACGGTGCGCGACCTGGTGCACCGCATCGAGACCTTCGTCACGCGCTATAACCGCACGTCGACGCCGTTCACCTGGACGGCGACCGCCGAGTCGATCCTCGCTAAATTGACGCGACTTGCGAAAGCAATTAACGGGACGCGACACTAGGTGCCGGTGCTGCAGCACAGCCAGCTGCTGCATTACGAGTTGGGACGCTGGCCTTCCACCCCGGCGGTCGACTCCATCTATCGCCGCAGCTCGGCTATCCACCGGGCCAGGAATGCCACGGCGCCGGCGATGATCATCCACGGCTACGGACTGGACGTGCTCGACACCGAGTACGCCGCATGGAAGTACGCCCGCGAGCTGGCCAAGCACTCGAAGCTGGTGGAGTACCGGAAGTTCCCCAACGAGACGTACTACGTGTACGGTCGCGAGAACACCAGGCAGATGCTGCAGGAGATGCTCGGCTTCTTCGACCGGTACCTCAAGGACGGGTCGGTGGACCGAAGCCGGCCGTAGCGTGTCGGGCGCGCCGCTCGGTGTTCGCGCAGGGACACGCCGGGCGTTGGTGCTTCACTTGTTGCGCGGGGGAAGGGTGGTGCCTCCCTTTCCCTCGCGCGTCCCGCGCTTGAACGGCTGTGCCGAAACCGTCGTGTTGCCCAGCGAGTCCCAGGCGGTGATGATCACCTGGTAGGGGCCGTAGTGCAGGAAGGTCACGTCGAGCGACCCGGTCCAGACGAAGCGGTTGCCGAGTGTCCCCACCGGTGTCTCGACCAGTTCCGTCTCGTAGGGAAGCGTCGTGGTGAGGTGTGCCCGCGCGCGCACGATGGGATGTCGCGCCTTGATGTCGACGAAGATGTCGAGCGTGTCGCCAATGATGTCGTTCATCACCGGCCGCGCGAAGGCGACGGTGATGGAGTCGGCCGGGTCGCTCACCGTCACCTCGGCGATCCCCGCCTTTCCCTCGCACGTGGCGCGAATGCGCGCCAGGCCGCGCGCCAGCCCAGTCACGACCCCGGACGAGGAGACGCTGGCGACGGCCGGGGTGAGTGACTCCCACGTCACGGGGCGTCCAGTCGCCTCGTTGCCGTCGGCGTCCTCGGTCACGGCGGCGAGCGTGCGAACGTGGCCGATGCTGACGCCGATCGCGGCGGGCACCATGGAGACGGTCGCGACCGGCCCGGGCGGACCGCT
>CAZVDJ010000333.1:0-5412 GCA_964626245.1 uncultured Gemmatimonadaceae bacterium | reverse complement strand
GGGCGGCGGCGCCCCGCCGCGCCGGCGCGCCCACGACTGGCGGATCCATGACCATGCCCGGTCGAACGGATGCCGCGTGTCCCTCGTTCCGGTCGTCGTCCTGACGGCGCTTGGCGGGGATTCGTGCATCCCCAGTCGCAGGCGAACGGGAGGTGCCACCCCAGCAGTCCGGGGTCCCTCTCGCTCACCACGCCCGGTGCGGCCACCGAGCTGCACGCCATGTGCGACAGCGGCCCGACGACTCCGAGAATGCAGAGGAACACGTCGTACGCGCAGAGCACGTCGTACTTCCGGGGCCGCGGTGGCGGTTCCCGGACGTCGACGGCGCACCCGCGCATGGCAGCGATCGTCAGAACCGGACGACCGTCAGGGTGGGTGAGGACTGCCGGCCGGGCCAAGGCGTCCAGGACGCCTGCTGCTCAACGGCCGCGTCATCCGCGCGAATCGCCGCTGGCTCGGTCCCATCACGGGGCGATCGCACAGCGTCGTCCTCCCTCGTGGTGTCTTGCGGGGCGCTGCAGTACCGCGTTTCACAGGCGAATCGCCCTCAGCGACAAGCGCTTGCGTGCCTGCCCCAGGGGCGACGGTACGGACCCGCTCGATCAACGCGGGACGGTCTATCTCCCACCGCGACCGTTGCGCCCACTGCCCACCGCCCTTGATGCCGGGCGCATCGTGCCGCAGCGTGAGAGCGGGCGGGTCATTAACCGTAAGTCCTGGCTCTGCTTCTCCACGAGCGACGCGCTCGGCGCCCACCGTGACGCGACCGAAGCCTCGGGCGATACCGTTCCGGTCAGGGCCCCCACCCTCGACCTGAGGCACCGCAGTCGCCATCGGCGCGATGAGCTCGCAAGCGATGGACGGGGAGCAGCCCGGCCCTCGCCTCCAGTCGATGCCACACGCTCCGCAGGACGGCCGATGAGCGTCCTCGACGAGCGGGCCACCGCACGGGGACCCGCTTCCACCTCCAATCCCTGACCCCTCACAAACAATGAGCCGGCGCATCCGCATCCTGTGTCGTGGACTCGTCGCGGCGATCGTGCTGCATCCGCTCGCCGCGCAGGCGCAACGCGTGGCGCCCGCGGTCCCGCGCGACACGATCGCCGCCCGCCTCCGCGACCTCGGACGCATTCACACGCCCGAGGGGATCGAGGAGGTCGAGCAGGTCGACGTGAACGGGAGCAAGCAGTGGATCTCGATTCGGGGCCTCAATCGCGCCAATCCCGTGCTGCTGGTGCTGCACGGGGGCCCCGGGAGCGCGCTCATGGGGATGACGTGGGCGTACCAGAAGCCGTGGGAGGACTTCTTCACCGTCGTGAACTGGGACCAGCGCGGCGTGGGCAAGAGTTTCTCCGCCGCCGACTCCGCACGGCTCGGCGCGACCCTGTCGCCCGAACAGCTTGCGCAGGATGCCGCCGTGGTCGCGCGGCACATCCGCCAGAAGCTCGGCCCACGCAAAATGGTGGTCATGGGCTTTTCGTACGGCACCTCGCTCGGCCCCCGGCTCGTGCAATTGCACCCGGACTGGTTCTCGGTCTACGTGGGTGTCGGGCAGATGAGCAACGAGAACAACGAGAAGATCATCTACGACGAGGTCGTGCAGCGTGCCCGCGCACGGAACGATACCGCGGTGATGCGCCAGCTCGATTCGATCGCGCCATATCCACCGGCCGATCGACCGCCGAACTACCGCGAGCTGAACATGATCCGCCGCTACACCGCCGCTACACCGCCCTCTTCGACGGCAACTGGTATGGCAAGCAGACGCTGGGCCTGTACTACGCGCTCCCGGCGTGGGGACCCGACTACACGCTGGAAGAGGCGGCGAACGTGGGTCCGGCCATGGGGTGGATGGGGCGCCACCTCGTCGACGGGCGCAATGGCGATCGGCCGCGCATCATCGATCGCTTCGACATCCCGATCGTGATCATCGGAGGGCGATACGACCTGATGACGACCTACGCGGGCGCCCGCGCCTGGTTCGACAAGGCGACGGCCCCGAAGAAGGAGTTCATCACCTTCGAGCGCAGCGCGCACTTCATCATGTTCGAGGAGCCGGGTCGCTTCCTGCTCACGCTCGTGAACACGGTGCTCCCGCTGGCCGGCGGCGGTGCCAGCCAGAGGCATCGTTAGCGCTCGGCGACCTGCTCGCGACTCGGAGCCTGGGCCATTGGTTGGCCGACGCGGCCAACCGGACGGACGATGCCGACCTCGCGGCCGTCTGGGTCGACGCTCGAGCCCCATGGCGAGACGACCAAGGCGCGCTGGACCATGAACGATGTCGCTCGCAGTTAGGACAGGCCGCGGGGGAACGACAACCTGTCGCTGAATCCCGATGACCGGTGCCGGTCGACGGGACATGGCTGTTCCGCACGCGCGTGCACCGGACGCTGTACTCGGACGACGGCCCCTCGGGGGGTACGGCGTCCGACATCGGGCATCGCTATGCCGCGGTGCGCCGCGCCCGCAATCCGAGGAAGAGCGGGAACTCCTCTTCGGCACGTCGTAGCGCACGTGCCGGGCTGCGTCCGGCAACCGGCTCGGCCGGCACTTCGCGGAGCGCATCGAGCACGAAGCCCGCCTCGGTGAGTGCGGTGACGTACTGCTCGAGCGGCCTGTGGTAGCTGCGGGTGGCCGTGCGTCCATCCGGCATGGTCCGCATCGGAACCGCCAGCGGCGTCAGGTACCGATCGACACGCCGGTACTGCAGCTGCCGCCGATGGTCCCAGCCCCAGCCACTCTGTCGCGGTACGCGAAAGCATGGATGGATCATGACGATCACCAGACGGCCGTCGGCCGAGAGCCGGGTGCGCGCGGCGCGGATGGTGTCGGGGAGTGGGTCGATATCCTGAATGCTGAGCAGGAAGGTGGCGGCGTCGAAGGCTTCGCTCTCGAGCTTCGCGACCGCGCCAGGCGCGGTCGCGTCGCCCACGTGGAAGCGACCGGCACCGCCATGGGCGCGCCTCGCCGCCTCGATCAGGCGACGGCTCCGATCGATCCCCACCACGGCGCAGCCCCTCCGCGCAAGATGCGGGGCGAGCACTCCGGGACCGCAGCCGATGTCGAGAATGCGCTCGCGTGGTCGCGGATCAAGCAGGTCGAGCAGCAGCGGAATCGCCGTGCGGCGGTGGTGTATGCTTCCGTGAGGGCCTGACCAGCCGAGGTACCATTCGGCGACGGCGTCCCACGAGCGGCTGGCGTGCGCTCGTGGCGTGGAAGAGGAGCGGGGCATTGGGGTGTCAGCTGGGCATGAGGGGCTCCGCGTGAAGGGAAGCGCCGCAGCTGCATGCGTGCCGGACGGCCTGGAATGCGAACGGGCCGCGGGCGCTCGAGGAGCGCGCCGCGGCCCGCGGATGTCCCACCCGACGGTGGAATCAGGCCCTGCGTGTCGCCCTCGTCGCAGTGCGAGCTGCGGCGAGGTGGCGAATCCGAACCATGGCCATGCCCAGTGACAACATCATGCCGAAGGCTACTACGATGCTCCGGAAGTGTCCAGCCACCTGGTCGACGCCGTAACTCGGCGTCACAACCCCTGCATTCACCACATCGAGGTCCAGCTGCTGTTGTGTCGAAAGGGGATCTCGTGCGGCCGAGGGGCGCACGTCCCTACCGCGCCGCCGTCTCGCGCAGCGTGCGTGGTTCGGCAACACGAGGATCGAAGCGACAGAGGCAGTAGGTGAAGGCCTGCTGGCTCCCGCTGGGCGTGACATGCAGTTCGCGCTCGCTGGCGACGAGGCGGAAGTCGGGCCCGAACTCGCCGTGCAGGGCGCTGGCCGAGTAGCGGGCGACGTCGAGGCCACTGCAGCGGGTGGGGCCGTCCTCGGCGAAGGTCGCGACGAGCAGGTGGCCGCCCGGTGCAACGGCACGACGGACCTGATCGACGTAGCGCGCCCGGTCCTGTGCCAGCGTGAGGAAATGAAAGACGGCGCGATCGTGCCAGACGTCGAACGCCGCGGGGGCGAAGTCGAGCGCGAGGACATCGCCGGCGAGCCACGTCACGTGATCGGCGTCGCCGCCGAGCCGCTCCCGGGCGATCGAGAGGGCGGTGGCGGAGAGATCCACGACCGTCAGGTGTCGATAGCCCGACGCAAGCAGGGCGGAGACGAGCGTGGACGCACCGGCACCGACATCGATGATGCGCGCGGTGCGATCCGGCGCGCAGCGCTCGATCAGGGAGCGGGAGAGGCGCGCCTCCGCCTGGAACCAGCTGACGCGCTCGGGGCCCGTGGTGCTGTAGACCGTTTCCCAATGCGTGCGGCGATCCATGTGAACGCTCCGGACTCAGGCGGTGGTGGGCGGCCCAACGTCGCGCACCTCGTGCAGGGACCTCGCGCCGAGCGAACGCTGCGCACCGTCCACGGCGCGGGGGTCGATCGCACGCGACGCCGGGCTGCGCGCGACGTTACGTAGCCGTGCCCGCCCGAGGCAAGTTACGCTTCGGGACCGGTGCGAGTGCGTTGGCGGCGGCCTGCGTTCGCAGACCGCATGCTGGCGCAGCCAGCCATCGTTCGACAGCCGAGAGAACCGGTGGCCCGCACCCCGGCATTTGGGGGACGAGGTCGGCTGGGGGTACGAGCCCGACGGGACGCAGGAGGGGGCCCGATAGCAGCGGAATCGGTTCAGCGAACAACGCGTCGTCGCGATCCTGAGGGTGCGGTCCCTGCTGCACGCGAAGCGGCACCAGCGATCGAGCGCCCAGCATCGGGTGCGGCAGCTGACGGCACTCAGACCGTCAACAAGACGCGCCGATGCATTGCCGTCGCCCGGATGGAACGGGTATTGGTCGGGCGAGGGCAGGCTGAGCGCCACGCGTTCCCCGTGCCCCGTGTTCTCCAGTTCCTGCGTCACGTCCGACGAAACCCTCGCGGCGGCGTCGACGGGCTCGCTGGCCGGGGGAGCCAGGACCGCTCGACACACGAGGCCGCTGCCCGCGTCGTCGCCCAACATCTTCACCCGTGCGTCGTCGACGCGCTGCGTTGTCGTGCCAACCCGCCAACCCTACATTCGGGGAACCGGTTCCAGTCGGGTGCGAGAGGAGGTCACATGAGATACACCGCGATGGCGATCTCGACGGTTTGCCTGCTGGCGTGTTCGCCTAACGACAGTGGCCGGAGACCGACCGCCCCTGTCCTTGCCGACCCCCCAGTGCAGCCGAGCGGTTCCCTCGCGCGGGTCTGGGCGATGGCCGTCGACGCGAGTGGGGTGTGCATCCCCGGCGCGAGTGCGACCGTGGTGCGCGGCCAGGGCCAGGGTCAGGGCATGGTACAAGTGACGCCGTGCGGGGCGTGGGACTACCACGGCGGCTTCATGTTCCAGCACCTCACCCCGGGCGTGGCCATGACCATCCGCGTCTCCGCCTCGGGCTACGAATCCGGGGAGAATAGGGTCGTTCCGTCGCGCGCCCCTTGTACC
>CAZVDJ010000332.1:0-5446 GCA_964626245.1 uncultured Gemmatimonadaceae bacterium | reverse complement strand
CCAGCATCGCGTAGCCGCCCCCGCCCGTCTGCCGGTAGTAGTTCAGCGCCAGCGTGAAGCTGTCGCCATCGACAACGTCGCGCCCCCGCACCGAGAGCCGGGTGACGCGCTGGCCCACCGGGCGCGAGATGTCGAGCGTGTAGTCCGCGCCGGCAATGATGTCGAAGTTGTAGCCGGGAATGCGCGGGTCGGTGGGCGAGGCTGCCGCATCCGGTGTCCCCGCGGTGCGGTAGTAGCGGGCACTGAACTCCAGGAAGTCGCGCAGCTGGCGGCCGGTGATGCGTACCGCACGCAGCGTGTTGTCGTACGGGTAGAGCCGCGCCACCTTGGCCACGGTGATGGGGCCGGGCTCCAGCGTGGCCCCGATGTCGAAGGCCGCCGTGGCCGCCAGGTCGGTCCCCGCCGCGGCACGTTGCACCTCGAGCATGAAGTCGATGAGCGGCACGTCCGCCACGCGGGCGGAGTCGGCGCGCCAGGCCACCGGCGTGGTCCCCAGCGACTGGTTCACCCAGCGAACCGTGGCCTGGTGCGCACGCTCGGTGGCCGCGACCACCGCCGGGTGCTCGGCGTGCCCCGCCGCACGCACGATCACGCCGCGCGTGCGGTCCACGCGCCACCGCCCTCCCGCGCGCGACATCGCCATCGTCGCCGTGGCGACCGAGGTGGCCCAGTTGCGCGGCTGGATGATGGTGACGCCATTGATCACGGTGTCGGCCACCTCGCGGTGCGAGTGCCCGATGACCACGAGGTCGATGCCGGGCACCTCGCGCGCCACCCGCGCCGCCACGTTCTCGCTGGGGAGCCCCGTCGTGACGGTGTCGTACGACGCAGGTTCGCCAAGTCCGGTGTGCATCACCACCACGACCACGTCGGCGCGACGCCGCACCTCGCGCACCTCGCGCGCCACGTCCGGCACGATGTCGCGCACGACCAGCCGCCCCCGCACGTTGTCGCGATCCCACACCATCACGCCCGGGGTGGTGGCCCCCACGATCCCCACCCGGATCCCACCACGCTCCACGACATGCGAACCGCCGTAGGCCCGCGTGCCGTTGGTCCGATACGTGTTGGCCGACAGGAAGGGGAACTGCGACTGCTCCAGCGCGCGCGTGAGGAATGGCACGCCGTAGTTGAACTCATGATTGCCCAGCGCGGCGGCGTCGTAGCGCATCGCGTTCATCGCCGCGATCACGGGATGCGGCGGCGTGGAGTCCACGCGTGCGGCCACGTAGGTCAGCGGGTTTCCCTGCAGCAGGTCGCCGGCGTCGACCAGGACGACGCGCCCCGGATGGGCCGCGCGCACGGAGTCGATGATCGTGGCCGCGCGCGAGAGGCCGCGCAGCGTGTCGGGGGCGTCGGCGAAGTAGTCCCAGCCGCGCAGCCGACCGTGCACATCGGTGGTGGCGGCGATGACGAGCTGCGTAGTGTCGCTGCCGGGCGCGACGGCGGTCGTGGCGCCGCTCCCCGGGCGCGACGGCGCCGCGGAACACCCCAACGCGAGGGCGAGCGCCGCGAGCGGGAGTGCTGCCGGAGCAGAGGCGGCCCGACGCAGCGATGAGGGCGGTCGAAGCATGGCCAGAAGCTAGCGGCCCCCCGTGGGAGAAGGGAGGCGAGGGGGGCGACGCCATCGTTGATTGACCGGGCGGAACTGCATCGCAACCTTGCAGTTAGCCCGGCAGGCGAGCCCAACGCGGCGGCGCCGCCCGCGACACCATTCCCGTTCGATACCAAACCGTGACGCCCCTCTCGCTTCAATTCCCCCCGCGAATGCACGAACGTCCCCGGCACGAAGACCTCATGAGGGACGTCATGGGGGTCGTCTCGTGAAGCCGCTCATCATCGGCATCGCGGGAGGGACGGGTTCGGGAAAGTCCACGGTCGCGCGACGCGTCGCCGAGCAGTTGGCGCAGCTCTCGCAGCCGTCGGTCGCCTTCATCGACATGGACGCGTACTACCGCAACTACGCGCACCTGCCCATGGAAGACCGGCGGCGGATCAACTGGGACCATCCCGACGCGTTCGACCTCGACCTCCTGGTGGAGCACCTGCAGCGGCTGGCGGCGGGGGACGGCATCGAGAAGCCGGTCTACGACTTCGTCTCCCACACCCGCAGCGAGTCGACGCGGGCGGTTCCCCCGGCCGATGTCATCGTGGTCGATGGGATCCTGCTCTTCTGTGATGCGCGGGTCCGGGATCTCTGCGACGTGAAGGTCTTCGTCGACGCCGACGCCGACATCCGGCTCGCGCGCCGCATCAAGCGGGACATGGCCAAGCGCGGACGTCCGCTGGAGGAAATCCTGGAGCAGTACCTGACGACGGTGCGACCGATGCACGAGCAGTTCGTCGAGCCAAGCAAGCGCTACGCCGACGTGATCGTCCCCCGGGGCGGCCACAACGCCGTGGCGATCGAGATGATCACCGCCAAGATCCAGCGCCGGCTGGGCGCCGGCTCGCCATGACCGCTCGCCCCGCCGTACACGCCGATCGCGTCCTGGTGGTCGACGACGAACCGGACATCGTGGCCCTGGTCGCGTATCACCTGGTCAAGGCGGGCTACCGGGTCTCCACCGCCGCCTCGGGCCCCGACGCCGTGGCGCAGGCCCGGCAGGAGCGCCCCGCGCTGATCGTCCTCGACCTGATGCTCCCCGGGATGTCGGGGTTCGAGGTGCTGGAGCAGTTGCGCGCGGAGGAGGACACGCGCGACGTGGCGGTCCTCATGCTCACGGCGCGCAAGGACGAGCCCGACCGGATCAGGGGACTTTCGTTAGGCGCCGACGACTACCTCACCAAGCCCTTCTCGCCCCCGGAGCTCATCCTGCGGGTGGGGGCCATCCTGCGCCGCATCCAGCAGGGACAGCAGCAGGGGGGTGACACGCTGCGCGTGGGCCCCATCGCCATCGACCGGGCGGCGCATCGCGTGCAGGTCGAGGGACGCGAGGTGGAACTCACCCCCACGGAGTATCGCCTCCTCCTGACCCCTCGCCGAGCGGCGCGGGCGCGTGCAGGCGCGGGCCCACCTCCTCGAGACGGTGTGGGAGGCGGCCCCCGACATCCAGACGCGCACGGTCGACATGCACGTGCAGCGGTTGCGGACCAAGCTGGAGACGGCCGGGGAACTCATCGAGACGGTGCGCGGGTTCGGCTATAGATTGAAGGCGGCCCAACCGCGCAGTGCGTGAGGCTCTCCCAGCGTCTCCTCGCAGGTTCGCTCGTCGTCATCGGTGTGCTGGTGGTGCTGGTCGTGGTCTCCCTCGACTGGCGCCTCCGCTTGCGCCTGCGCGACGACACCACCGCCGAGATGCTGCGCGAGGCGCGGCTCATCGCCTCCGCGTGGGGCCCGCGCGTTGACGCGGACTCGCTCGCCGACGCGGCGGGCGAGGCCCTGGGGCACCGCGTCACGCTTATCGCCCCCGATGGCGTGGTGCTCGGCGACTCGGAGTTCGACCAGCCGGCGCTGGGCGCGCTGGAGAACCACCGTACGCGCCCCGAGGTCCTCGAGGCCCAGCAGCACGACACCGGTTCGGCGGTGCGCCCATCGCCATCCGCGGGTGACGAGGAGCAGTACGCGGCGCTGCGCACCCCGATGGGGATTGCGCGCGTCTCGGTCTCCACCGCCTCCCAGCGCGTGATCGTCCGCCGCGTGCAACGCGACGTCGTGTCGGCGTCGCTCCTGGCCACCTTCGCCGCCTTGTTCCTGGCGGCGCTCTTCGCCCGCTCCGTCACGCACCCCATCCTGGAGCTGCGCGACGACGCGCGCGCCATCGCCGCGGGCGACCTGTCGCGGCGCCCGTCGCTCGTGGCCCCGGCCGAGGTGGGCGAACTCGCGTCGGCCTTCCACCGCCTGGCCGAGCAGCTGTCGGCACGCGTGCGCGCGCTGGAAGAGGACGACGCCTTGCTGCGCGCCCTCACCGAGGCGCTCAACGAAGGGGTGCTCGCCCTGGACGGGCGCCAGCAAGTGCAGCAGATGAATGCCGGCGCCCGCCAGCTGCTCGGCGTCAAGGATCCCCTCCCCTTTCCGGCCGACCGCCTGCCGCGCGATCGCGTGCTGCGCGATGCCCTGGCCGCGGCGCTGCGCGGCGTCTCCACCGACGCACTGGAGACGCAGCTCAACGAACGCTCGGTGACGCTCACCGCGCGCCCGCTGGCGGGGGGCGGTGCCGTGCTCGCCCTGCTCGACGTCACCCCCATCCGGCGCCTCGAGACGGTGCGCCGCGACTTCGTCGCGAACGTCTCGCACGAGCTGCGCACGCCGCTCACCGTGGTCAGCGGCTTTGCCGAGACGCTGCAGGACGAGTCGCTCGCCCCCGCCGATCGCGCCCGCTTCTCGGCGACGATCCTCGCCAACACGGCCCGCATGCAGCGCATCGTCGACGACCTGCTCGACCTCTCGCGCATCGAGTCCGGAGGGTGGCGCCCCAACCCGTCGCCGGTGGACGTGCGCGCCGTGGTGCAGGAAGCCTTTGGCGCCGTGCGGCCGCTGGCGGAGCGCAAGGGACTCGCGCTGCACGCCGAGCTCCCCGACGACGTGCTGACGGTGCGCGCCGACCCCACCGCGCTCCGCCAGGTGCTCGGCAACCTCGTGGACAACGCGGTGCGGCACACGGCGTCCGGCAGCATCACGATCGCCGCGCAACGTGAGGCGGACGGGATCTGGCTGTCGGTGCGCGACACCGGATCGGGGATTCCGGCCGAGCACCTGCCTCGCATCTTCGAGCGCTTCTACCGGGTGGATGCCTCGCGCTCGCGGCAGGAGGGAGGGACGGGGCTGGGGCTGGCCATCGTGAAGCACATGGTCGAGGCGCACGGCGGCCGCGTGAAGGCCGAGAGCGCTGCCGGTACGGGGACCACGGTGAGCGCCTTCTTCCCCGATCGCGCCGGCGTCGCCTCGCCCGACGACCCCGCGACCGCCGAGATCATCCCACCCGTCACGATCGGCTGATTCGCCACGGGGCCGGCCCGTGACCGGTTCGTTGCATTGCCGTCGGCGAACCGAGACGAAGGGCCGCGAATGTAACGGGACTCGGCGCCATCCGTTCGCGGCGCCGGGCTTTCCCAGGCCCCAATCCACATGATCGCCATTCGTACCGGAGTCCTCGGGCGCGTCGTTCGCACGACGTGCCTTGTCCTGGCCGGTTCGCTCGCCTTCACCACCCCTAGCCATTCGCAGCCGAACACCGGTCGCATCGTCGGCCGCGTGCTCGACGCCGCCAGCGGCCAGGGGCTCACCGACGTCGGCATCCAGGTGGTGGGCACCACACTGGGCACCATGTCCGGCGTCGATGGCCGCTTCACCCTTCCCGCCGTGCCGGCGGGGACGGTCACCCTGCAGTTCCGGCGCATCGGCTACACGCCCAAGACCGTCACCGGCATCCTGCTCGAGGCGGGCAGGACGCTCGAACAGAACGTGACGCTTGCCAGCGCCGCCATCACGCTCGCGGCCCAGACG
>CAZVDJ010000331.1:0-5461 GCA_964626245.1 uncultured Gemmatimonadaceae bacterium | reverse complement strand
GGTCGACCGGCGAGGTCGCCGCGGCCTGCTGCCCGCTCGCCGCATCCCCGGCGTGCATCAGTGTGCCAGCCCGCCGGGGGCGCCCAGGTTGAGGCCGATGAGCCGGATCTGCAGGCCGCGCGTGGCCGCCGAATCGCGGAACTCCCGCAGCACCTCCAGCACGTCGTGGTCGGCGCGCTTCACGCTGCTCCCGTCGATCTCCACCTCCGATCCGCGCTCGAACGACTGCAGCATCGACGTCAGGTTCGCCTTGGACAGGAAGGTCAGGTGCTCGTGCAGGCGCACGCGCGTGGTGCGTCCCTCGCGCCCCAACACGGTGTAGCAGGGGGCGCGCAGGTGCTCGAGCAGGATGAAGACCAGGCTCACCGCCATCCCGACCAGGATGCCGCGCAGGAGGTCGGTGAGGAGGATGGCCGCCGTCGTGACGACGAAGGGGAGCCACTGGTGGAGCCCCTTGCTGAGGAAGAACATCAGCTGGCGCGGGTGCGCGAGCTTCCACCCGGTGTAGATCAGGATGGCCGCGAGCACCGCGAGCGGAATGCGGTTGAGGATCGTGGGGATCGAGACGACGGCGAGGAGCAGCAGGACGCCGTGGATGATGGCCGACGCCTTGGTCTTGCCCCCCGCGTACACGTTCGCGGAGCTTCGCACGATCACGCCGGTCATGGGGAGGCCGCCCAGCAGGCCGCACAGCGCGTTGCCGGTCCCCTGCGCCAGCAGCTCGCGATTGGCCGGCGCCTCGCGCTTGAGCGGGTCGATGCGGTCGGTGGCCTCGAGGCTCAGCAGCGTCTCGATCGACGCGATCACCGCCACCGTCATTGCCACCGTCCACACCGCGCCGTTGGTGATCATCGCCCAGTTCGGGAGCGAGACCGCGCCGCGCAGCTCCTCGAACGACGTGATGATCGGAAGCGCCACCAGGTGCTCGGCACCGATCGCCAGCGGCGAGCCCGAGCTGATGAAGACGCCGTTGAGCACCACGCCCAGGATGACGGCCACCAGCGCCCCGGGATGAGGGCGAAGCGCTTCATGAACTTCTGGTCCCAGAAGATCAGGATGGCGAGCGACAGGATGCTGAGCAGGATCGCTCCCATCTGGACGTTCTCGAACATCGAGAGGAGCGACGAGAAGGTGTTCTCCTGGTTGGCCTGCAGGAACGCCTCATCGCCCTCCGGGTCGGCGTCGTAGCCGAAGGCGTGCGGGATCTGCTTCAGGATGATGATGATCCCGATGCCGCCGAGCATTCCGCGAATGACCGCGTTGGGGAAGTAGTAGCCGATGACCCCGGCCCGCAGCAGACCAAGCCCGATCTGCAGCAGCCCCGCCAGGAAGACGGCGACGAGGAAGGTCTCGAACGAGCCGAGGGTCGTGATCGCGCTGAGGACGATGGCCGTGAGCCCCGCCGCCGGGCCACTCACCATCAGGTGCGAGCCCGAAAGCGCCCCCACCACGATGCCGCCGATGACCCCGGTGATGATCCCGGAGAAGAGGGGGGCGCCAGACGCGAGGGCGATCCCGAGACAGAGCGGGAGCGCCACCAGGAAGACCACGACCGAGGCGCCAAGGTCGGATCGCCACGATTCGCGGAATGGCGGCGTCCAGTTGGCGTGAGGAATGTCGAGCGACTCTTCGTCGGCGGCCGGATCGCGGGAGATCATGGCGGGCGAGGAGGACATAGACAGGCGGGATCGCTGGCGTGAGACGACGACGTCCCGCAATCCCCCGGCATCTCTGCTCGCCCGATCAGGCCGGCGCTGGTCGGCGAACGGCGAGAGAGGCGCTCCGGCGGTTAGGCGGGCACGTCTAATTGATTGGCAGGCGTGAACATACGGTTCGCGCTAAGGAAGTACAATGACAGAAAAACTGCGCCATCACGTCATTGTATCAGAAAAACCTTCCCCAAGGCGTTCATGAAACCGTCGGACCGAAGTACGAGCGTCGGCCCGCGGCAGCGCCGATCAGAAGAGGGAGAGCTGCTGCACCCGCCGGGCGCGCTCGATCGCGACGGAGGTCACGGCGTCCGGTCGGGCGACGGTGAGCGACCCGCGAATGGCGGTGGTGTGCACGGCGCACTCCACGGTCGCGCGCGCGACCTCCGGGGTGTTGTTGTTCTGGGAGAGATGCGCCAGCACGAGGTGCCGAAGGCCCCGGTGTGCCACGCGACGCGCCAGGTCGGCTGCCGCGCGATTGCTCAGGTGGCCGTGCGACCCGGCAATCCGCTCCTGGACCACGACGGGATACGGGCCGGTTCGCAGCATCTCGTCGTCGTGGTTGGCCTCGAGAATGAGGGCATCCAGGTGGCGTAGCGCCTGCTCCATCCCCATCGGGACGTGCCCCAGGTCGTAGGCGATCCCCACGCGCGCGCCGGTCGACGGCGCCTCGGCCACGATGGCGATCGGCTCGCTCGCATCGTGCGGAGTGCGCACGCACTGCAGTCGCATGCTGTCCAGGACCACGCACTCACCGGGCGCGATCGCATGCGGGCGAAGGGCGGGGAGCCCCGGGGTGGCGGCGATCGTTCCGGCAGTGGCGAAGACGCGCCACCCCCACGTGCGGGCCGCGCTGCAGGCGCCGCTCACGTGGTCGCCGTGCTCGTGCGTGAGGACCACTGCCTCGATCGACTCGGGGGCGATGTCGGCCGCAGCAAGGCGGCGGGCCAGCGTGCGCGCCGGAAAGCCGGCGTCCACCAGGATGCGGGCGCCGTCAGCCTCCAGCACGACGGCGTTTCCCTTGCTGCCGCTCCCCAGGATCGCGACGTTCATCCGCTCGCCGACCAGCGCGCGGCGAAGACACGCGCCAGGTGGCGCCTGCCCGCGTCGCCTAACGTCACGCCGCGTCGCGCCATCATGCGGGCGGCCACGGCCACGAAGCGCTCCGGGTCGTACAGCGCCGCCCCCTCGCCCCACAGGAACGGGGTGACCACCTTCGGCGTCAGGCCCGACCCCACCACGTTGGCGCCGGTACCGATCACGCACCCCGTCGTCAGGCGCGTTCCGATCGCCGTCTTGGCATGGTCGCCGAAGAGCGTCCCCAGGAACTGCATCGCCGTCGACTCCACGCCGCGCGGCGTCCACAGCTGGACGGGGCCGTAGGTGTTCTTGAGGTTGCTGGTGACGGTGGAGGCGCCGAGGTTCACCCAGCGTCCCAGGACCGAGTGGCCCAGGAAGCCGTCGTGCCCCTTGTTGGCGTAGCCGATGAAGACGGTGGTGCTCACCTCGCCATGCACGCGGCACTGCTCGCCGATGGCGCTCGTCCCGACCTTGCCCCCCAGCACCTGCGCCCCCGGCGCCAGGTAGCACGGCCCGACCAGGCGCGTGAACGCCGCCACCGATGCGCCAGGCGACACGAGGATGGGACCGGCCTGCGCATCGAAGACGACCCACGGCTCCACCTGGGCCCCCGGTGCCACCCAGACCGGGTGGCGCCCCAGGACCGTGGCCCCCTCGATCGGCGTCAGGGGAAGGCCGTCGCCTAACGCGAGCAGGTCGTCCTGGAGCATGGCCGGGAGGTGACGCACCAGGTCCCACGGGGCGTCGAGCCAGTGCCCGCGTCCCATCGTGCGCGTCCAGCCGTCGGACACCAGGTCCTCCAGGGGGAGCGCGCCGTCCGCGAGGCGCGCGACGGGCGTGGCGCTCGTCAGGCGCACGGCGGCCACCCGCCCGTCCGTCTCCACCACGTCCACGGCGCCCAGCACGTCCAGCGAGGGCGCGCAGCGCGCATTCACGAGCAGCGCCCCGGCGGGGAGCGTGTCGCCGGCCACGGCCGGTGGCGCGTCGAACTCCTCGAAGTCGGCCAGGTGCGGCGCGCCGACAAAACCGCCGCAGCTGAGCCCCAGCGCCCGCGTCCATCGCTCGCGGATGAGGAGCGCCCCCGCGCGCAGCTCGCCCGCCGGGCGCGACAGGGCAAAGGGCTCGAAGGCGCGCGCCACCACGTCGTCGTACAGGTAGAACTGGCTCATGGCCGGTCGCGCACCGCGGAGGGGAGCGCGTCGAGCAGCGTCTTGAGGTCGGCCGCCCGCTCGGTCGTCGTCACGAGGGTGAGCCCCTCGCGTACCACGACGACCAGGTCGGTGACACCATACAGGACCACGGTGCTCCCCTCGGCGTGCACCACGTTGTCGCGCCCCTCCACGACATGCACGATACCGTTGGTCGCGTTGCCCGCCTCGTCGCGCTCGCGCACCCGCGCCAGGGCCGCCCACGTCCCCACATCGTCCCACCCGAAGTCACCCGGGATCACGACCACGCGATCGGTGCGCTCCAGGACGCCCACGTCCACGGAGACCGAACGCACGGTGTCGAAGTAGCGCGCGATGTCGGCGCCCGCGGCGTCCAGCGCCGGAGCCACCTCGGGCGTGTGCCGTCGCACCTCGCGCAGGAAGTCGCCCACGCGCCAGACGAAGATCCCCGAGTTCCAGAGGAACCCGTCGCGCACCATCTGCGTCGCGCGCTCGCGCGTCGGCTTCTCCACGAACTGCGCGACCTTGCGTCCGCCGGAGGGGAGCGGGTCGCCGGGGCGGATGTAGCCGAAGCCCGGATCGGGGCGCGAGGGGACGACGCCGACGGTGACGAGTGCCTGCTCCTGCTGCGCCATCTCCGCGGCGCGCAGCAGCGCGCGGCGAAAGCCCTCCGCGTCGCCTACGGCCCAGTCGGCGTGCACCGAGATCATGATCGCGTCATCGCCGGCCTGCCGCGCGATCTCGGCGGCGGCCCAGGCCAGCGCCGCGGCCGTCCCCGCGGGGCGTGGTTCGGCGATGAGGTTCTTGGGCGGGACTTCGGGCAGCAGCGCGCCGATCGCGGGGACGAGCCCGGCATTCGTCAGGACCAGGACGTGGTCCGGGTCCACCATCGGGAGGAGCCGGTCGACGGTGTTGCGCAGCAGGGGGCGCCCGTCGACGAGTGGAAGGAGCTGCTTGGGACGTGTGGGGGTGCTCAGTGGCCAGAAGCGCGATCCCACGCCCCCCGCGAGGATCACCACCCACGGCGTCGCGCTCACGGCTCTCCCTCCGCCGGAACCGGCAGCGTGACGCCCGCCAGCTCGGCGGCTCGATGATAGAGCTTCTTGGGGCTGAAGGGCTTGGTCATGAAGTCGGTGGCGCCAAGGGCCAGGGCGCGCTGGTGCTGTGCATCCTGTCCGGCGGCGGTGAGGACGATGCAGGGCGTCGCGCGCCAGCGGTCGTCGGCGCGCAGGTGCGACAGGACGTCGAAGCCCGAGAGGTGCGGCATCATCACGTCCAGGACGACCAGGGCGATGTCGTCCTCGCGCGAGAGGACCTCGATTGCCTCGCGTCCGTCGAAGGCGAGGGTCACCCGGAAGGGTCCCTGCTCGAGCTTCATCTTGATGATGCGACCGATGTGCGGCTCGTCATCGGCGACGAGCACGTGCCGCGTCGTCCCCACGGCTACACGAGCGAGGCGATGTTGCCGCGGTGCCGGCGCAGGTCGAACAGGAGCGAGCCGAC
>CAZVDJ010000330.1:0-5471 GCA_964626245.1 uncultured Gemmatimonadaceae bacterium | reverse complement strand
GGGGAGTGGACGACGCTCGGTGGCTACGTCTTTGCGCGGTTGGGGCACGTGCCGCAACTCGGCGAGCGCGCGCCCTACCCTGGGGGCGAACTCGAGGTGATCGCGATGGACAAGCGTCGCGTGGCCGCGGTGCGCGTGCACCGCACGCCCGCCGTGACCGCCTGACGAGCCCCCGGCACGCCGATGCCCGCCGCCCGCCCCCGACAGCCGCACGAAGTTCCTCCCGACGCGCGGCATGCCGACGCGGCGGCCGATGACCTCGTGATCGACGCGCGCCACGTGATTCCCCGCACCGAGCTTTCCACGCGGGCCTCGCGCGCCGGCGGCGCGGGCGGACAGCACGTGAACACGTCGTCCACGCGCATCGAACTGCTCTGGAATCCCGCGACCTCCGCCGCGCTCTCCGACGACGAGCGGCCGCGCGTGCTCGCCAGGCTCTCCGCCCGGCTCGACGCCGAGGGTCGCGTGCGGGTGGTGGCGAGCGACACCAGGAGCCAACGACAGAACCGCGAACTGGCCGAGCAGCGCCTGGCCGAGTTGGTGCGCCGGGCGCTCAGCGTCCCCAAGGCCCGCAAGAAGACGCGCCCGACGCGCGCCTCGCAGGAGCGCCGGCTGGAGGGAAAGCGACGCGAGGGGGAGAAGAAGCGCTCGCGCGGCCGCCCCGACTGGGAATGACCTCATCCGTTCGCCCGTACCACGCCAGCCGCTGATGCCTGACGAGCCCCCGCCCGGGCTTCGTACCTGAGCCCCCCACCTGAGCCCGCGACCCGATGCCCACCACGTCACCGCCGCCCATCGACTGCGAGAAGCATCACCCGGGACTCAGCGTGACCAGCGTGCCCGAGGCCGTGGACTTCTACACGACGAAGTTAGGCTTCACCCTCGGCTTCCTGTGGGGCGAACCGCCGACGATGGCGGGGGTCAACCTGGACCGCGTGCAGATCTTCCTGCAGCAGGGGACGCCCAGCCCGGCGGGGTGCGCCCTCTACTTCGTGGTGGGGAATGCCGACGTGCTCTTCGACTACCAGCGCGCCAACGGCGTCGAGGTGCTCGAGCCTCCCGGCGACCGGTCGTACGGACTGCGAGACTTCTCGGTGCGCGACCTGCACGGTTACGCGCTCACCTTCGGCCACCACATCTACAACGCAGGCCCGCCAATCGAGATCGAGCGGGAAACGGTCACCGTGCGGCTGGAGAAGCGGCTGGCGGCGGCGCTGCGCGACCTGGCCGAGCACAAGCGGATGTCGCTCACCAGCTGCCTGGAGGAGACGCTGCTGCACACCTTCGAGCCCCTGGGTGATGGCGTGGCGTCGCCCCACACCGCCGGCGATCTGCGCCACATCCATGCACTCAAGGCGAAACACGGCATCGACTACGACTCGCACGGCAGCTACCGATTCGTGGAGCGCACGTGAGGCTCTGGGCGCGCCGCCCGGGCGCGCCGCCGGGACGTCGCGCGTGGGTCATGCCGGGGCGTCGAGCGCCAGCTGATACCCCACCTTGCGCACGGTGAGGATCAGCGTCGGGTGCTGGGCATCGTCCAGCAGCTTCCGCCGCAGCTCGGCCACATGCCAGTCGACGGTGCGAGAGTCCACGTCCTCGGAGTAGCCCCAGACGTCCCGCAGCAGTTCCTCGCGTGGAATCACCTGGCCCGCCCGATCGAGCAGCGCGAAGAGGAGCTCGCGCTCTTTAGGGCGAAGGGAGATCTCGGCCCCTCCGCGGTAGGCGCGCAGCGCCGCCAGGTCGAACGAGAGGCAGCCGACCTGCACGGTGGAACGCGTCCGGGGCGCGAGCGTGCGCCGCAGCAAGGCATCCACCCGCGCGAGCAGCTCGAGTAGCCCGAATGGCTTCGTCACGTAGTCGTCGGCACCCAGCCGGAAGCCGCGCACCTTGTCCACCTCGCCCTGCCGCGCGGAGAGGATGAGCACCGGGCCGTCGAAGCCGCTGCCCCGCACGCTGCGCAGGACTGCCTCGCCCGGAATGTCGGGGAGCATGAGGTCGAGAATGACCAACCCGGGCCTGCCGACGCGGACCTGCTCGATCCCGGCAGCGCCGGTCTCGGCGTATCGCACGCGATGACCCTGCAGCTCCAGGTGCTCGCCCAGGGCGCTGGCGATGTCGCGCTCGTCCTCGATGATCAGGATGTCGGAAGTCACGTGGTCGTCCGTTCGAGCTGACGGGTGTGCGCGGTGGGATGTGGCGGCGCGACGGGGATGACCAGGGGAAGCGTGATGACCACGCGCGCGCCGCCGCGCGTCCCGTGTTCGATGCGGATGCTCCCCTCCATCAGCTCGATCAGCTGACGCGCGACCGCGAGGCCGATGCCGATCCCGCCGCTCAACTCGCCGCGCGCGAAGGGCTGGAAGACCCGCTCGCGGTCGCGAACCGGGATGCCGGGCCCCTCGTCCTCGACCGTGATCGCCGCCGACGATCCGCTTCGCACCACCGCCACGCGCAGCGTCTGGCCACGCGGTCCATATCGAAGGGCATTGTCCAGCACGTTGCCCAGCACCTGCGCCAGTGCATCAGCGTCGGCGCGCACGCGCAGTTCATCGTCGAACGCACGCTCCACCTGCACGTTGGACCGCTCGAGCAAGGGGCGGAAGCTGTCGAGCGCATCGCGCACCACGGTGGCCGGCGCAGTCGCGGCGATGTGCAGGCGCGGCGTGGCCGACGGCCCGCGCGAAAAGCACAGCGCATTCTCCACCAGGTGAATCAGGCGGCGTGTCTCGCGCACGATGACGCGCGGCGCGTCGCGGCGCGCGCCCGGCGTCGGGCGATCCAGCTGCAGCGTCTCTGCATACAGCAGGATCTGCGTGAGTGGCGTGCGAAGGTCGTGCGCCACCGCCGACGCAAAGGCCTCGCGCTCGCGCAGGTGTCGCACGAACCGTCGCGTGAAGAGGAGCGACACCGCACACAGGAGGAGCGTTGCCGCCAGGAGCGCGCCGATGGTCAACTGGCGCAAGCCGACCGGTCCGTACAGCACGTTCGCCAGTCCCTCGGGGTGCACCTGCACCGCCACGAGATACGGCGCCGTGCGCGGATCGGCGCCGGGCCGCGGCAACGCGCCCTCCGCCCACGGCCTCGACGGTCCCAGCAGGTCCTCACGCACGTCCTTGACGTCCAGGACAAAGCTGCGGGCCCACAGGCGGTGCCGCGCGAACGGGCGCGACGCGTCGAAGGTGCCCGCGCTGTACAGCGGATAGCCGCTGGGGCGCAGGACCCGCCACGCCACGATGCCCTCGGAATGGTCTCCGAATCGAAGGCGCGTGACTTCTCGCGCGATGGGGACCACGAGCTCGCGCTGCAGTGAGGCGAGCCGCCCCTCGAAGCCAAAGATCTCCGTGGCCCCGCCAGGGGCGGACCGCCGCACGCGGGCAATGACAAACAGCTCATTGCCGAGCAGGTCGGCCTTGAACACCACCGTTCTCGACTGCGCGCCCTGGAGCGAATCGGCGACGAACTCGATCTTGTCGCGCAGCGCGCGGGCACGCTCAGGGGGAACGCCGCGAACCGCCATTTCGCCGCCATTGGCGCTTGACCAGGCAAAGGTGCCGTCGGCCTCGAGGGCGGGGCCGCATCGACAGGCGAGTCGCGCCGCCACCCGTCGCGCCACGGTGTCCGCCAGCGCGGCCGGGTCCCGAAGCGACGGGCTGACCGACTCGAACACGCCCAGCACCATCTCGTCGTAGTCGAGCCAGAAGCGATCGGTGAAGTCGCGCACCAGCACCTCGGCGTGCGAGTCGGCCGCACGCCGCAGCTCCTCTCCGAGGCTCACCTGCACCCGCACGGCCCACGCGCCGAGCGCGAGGCTCAGCAGGACGATGCCTGTCAGGGCGGCGTAGAGTGCCGGCGCCAGCCGCTCGCGAGACGACGTCAGAAGGGTCATGCAGCGCAGTGGGAGTGGCTCATCCTACGGCGTTGGGCCCGGTCAGGTCCTCGGTGCGCCCCCCCGCCGTGCCGGCCTTACGCAACGCATACACGCCGTCCGGCGCCGGTTCGTCAATCTCCGCGCAGCGACTCCATGGGCGCCACCGCCGAGGCGCGACGCGCCGGGAGGTAGCTGGCCAGCACGCCCACCGCGACCATGGCGGCCGCCATCGCCACGAAGGTGATCCAATCGAGTGGCGCCACGCCGAAGAGCAGGCTCGCCAGGAACCTCGTGCAGGCAAGGGCCACCAACGTGCCGATTGCCACTCCCACGCCCACCACGCGCACCCCCTGCACCACCACCATGCGGAGCACCTGTCCGGCGCGGGCGCCGAGTGCCATGCGCACCCCGATCTCGCGCGTGCGCTCGGCCACGACGTACGACAGCACCCCGTAGAGCCCAACGGTTCCCAGCGTCAGCGCGAGCAGGGCCACCACACCCAGCGTCATCATCGTGAAGGTGAGGGGAATCATCGAGCTCGCCGCCAACGCGTCCATCGTGTATACGCGGTACATCGGCGCCTCGGGCGCCATCTCGTGCGCCAGCGCGCGCACCTCGGGAGCGATCACCTCGGCGCGGGGCGTGCGCACCACGTACGCCGGCGACGAGAGCACCCAGCTCGTGGGGGTGGGCCCAACGAGCGGATAGTAGACGGTCCCCTCGCCCTCCACGCGGAAGTCGTCCTGGCGCACATCCTCCACCACTCCAACCACGGTGTGCCACGCATCGCTCCCGCGCCCCTTGAGCCGACGACCGACGGCGTCCTCGCCCGGCCACAGCCGGCGCGCCGCCGTCGCGCTGATCACCGCGGTGCCGCGCGTGGCATCCAGGTCGGTGGCGGGGAAGCTCCGCCCCGCGCGCACCGCGATCTCCATCACCCTGAAGTAGTCTCCGGCCGCGAACGTCAGCCCCAGGCGCACGCCCTCCTCCGACGTTCCTCCCTCGGTGACGAAGGCGGTGCTGGCCGTCCCCTCGTTCAGCGGGACGTTCTCGACCAGCCCCACGGCCTCCACGCCTGGCAGCGCGCGCAGCCGCTCCATGAACCGCATGCTGAAGCGTGCGTACGCCTCGCCATCGGGCAGCGACGGTCCTTCAGGTGCAATCTGGAAGGTGAAGACGTCGTCGGTGCGGTATCCCGGGTCGACGTTGCGCAGCTGCTGGAACGAGCGCACCAGCAGTCCCGAGCCGATGAGCAGGACGAGGCGCCAGCGCCGTCTGCGCCACGACCAGGGCATCGCGCCCCCAGCGACGCCCGCGCGTCACGCCGCGCCCCCCTTCGCGCAGGCGCGCGAGGTCCGGCAGCGACGTCCGCAGCGCCGGATAGCTCCCGCAGGCCAGCGCGGCGCCGAACGCCAGGAGGATGGCGAAGCCGAGGACGCGCCCGCTCATCGTGGCATCCGCCAGCCGGAAGACGCCGGGCGGTGCGGCACGCAGCAGCGCGGGAAGGCTCGCCCCCGCCATCACGGCGGCGAGCGCCGCGGCAATCACCGCCAGGAGCAACGCTTCGGCGAGCTGCAGCCGGATCAGGTGCCCGCGTGCC
>CAZVDJ010000329.1:1172-5483 GCA_964626245.1 uncultured Gemmatimonadaceae bacterium | reverse complement strand
CAACCTCTAACTGCACTCGTCCATCGTGCAGACGCGGAAGTACGAGGAGTCGAGCGAGGGGAAGCGCGAGGCGGTGCGCTTCGCCTTTGCCGACTCGACCATCGCGCTCTCGCTGGCCCTCTTCATCAACGCCGCGATCCTGATCGTGGCGGCGGCGACGTTCCATCGCACGGGCAACACGCAGGTGGCCGAGATCCAGGATGCCTACCAGTTGCTCACGCCGCTGCTGGGGGTGGGGATGGCGAGCACCGTCTTCGCGCTGGCGCTGCTGGCGTCGGGACAGAACTCCACGCTCACGGGGACGCTGGCCGGGCAGATCGTGATGGAGGGCTTCCTGAACATCCGCATGCGCCCGTGGCTGCGCCGCCTGATCACGCGCGCCATTGCCATTGTGCCCGCCGCGATCACGGCCATCTTGTACGGCGAAAGCGGAACGGCCCGGCTCCTCATCCTGAGCCAGGTGATCCTGTCGCTGCAACTCTCGTTCGCCGTCTTCCCGCTGGTGATGTTCACCTCCGACAAGCACAAGATGGGGGAGTTCGTGAACCCCAACTGGCTCAAGCTCCTGGCCTATGTCGTGGCGGCGGTGATCGCGTCGCTCAACATCTGGCTGCTGGTGCAGACCGTTGGCGCGTGGATGGCCTGATGTACCAGCGCATCCTGGTGCCGCTGGAGAACACGGCCACCGACAGCTGCATCCTGGCGCACGTGCGCGAACTGGCGCGTCATTGCGGCGCCTCGCTCGTGCTCATCCACGTGGCCGATGGCTGGGCGGCGCGCAACCTCGAGGCGCTCAAGCTCCGCGAGTCGGAGGAGATGCGCGAGGACCGCGCCTACATCGAGCGCATCGCCGGCCAGCTGGTGGCCGACGGCCTGCGTGCCGAGGCGATCCTGGCCAATGGCGACCCCGCCAGGGAGATCACCGCGACCGCCGAGCGCGAGGGGTGCGACCTGATCGCCATGGCCACGCACGGGCATCGATTCATCGGCGACATGATCCACGGGAGCGTGGCCAACAGCGTGCGCCACGAGACGTCCATCCCGGTCCTGCTCATCCGCGATCCCGCCGCCGGGAAGCGGCCGTCCACGTCGTGAGCGCGAGGAAGCGCGAGGCGACCGCCTCCGACGGCCGGGCGGCCACCGCCCCGCAGGCGCCGACCCCCGGCGAACTGACGCAGCCGGTGGAGGACTACCTCAAGGCGATCTACGGGATCGAGCAGGGCGGGGGGGCGGCGGCGACGAACGACATCGCGACCAAGCTCGCCATCGCGGCGGCCTCGGTGAGCGGGATGGTGCGGCGCCTGGCCGACCAGGGGCTCGTCTCCTACGAGCGCTATCGCGGCGTGCGCCTGACGGAGCTGGGGCGGCGCGCGGCGCTGCGCACCATCCGGCGCCACCGCGTGATCGAGACCTACCTCGCGCAGGCGTTAGGCTACCCGTGGGACCGCGTGCACGAGGAGGCCGAGCGGCTGGAGCACGCCGTGAGCGACGAGCTGGTGGATCGCATGGCTGCGGCGGTGGGCGAGCCCGAGACCGACCCGCACGGCCATCCGATCCCCACGCGGGACGGCGTGATCGACGAGACGCGCCACCGCACGCTGAGTGACCTGTCGCGTGGCCAGCGCTCGCGCGTGGTGCGCGTGAGCGACGAGGACTCGGAGCTGCTGCGCTACCTGGCGCACATCGGGATCCGGCCCGGCGTGACGGTGGCCCTCACCGACCGCGCGCCGTTCGACGGGCCGCTCACGCTCCAGGTGGGGCGGGCGAGCTGCCAGGTCGGGCCGGCGCTCGCGTCGCGCGTGATGGTGGAACTCATTCCCGACTGAGCAAACCGGTGCGGGGGAACGGCGGCGCGAACGGGACCGTTTGACCGTCGAACGCATGCGTCCACCGCCACACGACATTCGCTCGGCGCCCTGCGCGCCGCCTCTTTCCTCCCGCACGAGGGAGTTGAACGCACGCCACCCAGCACACGCCCGCGCCCGTTGGCGCGCGCGCGCAATGGCGTGTGCCATCACCCTCGTCGCGCTGGCCGCGGCGCCCGGCGCGGGAGTCGCGCAGTCCACCGCGCGCGCACTCCCCGCGCCGGGTTCGGCCATCCCCTCGGCCGATCCGGCCGCGCCGGGGCGTGCCCCCGGGCTCCGGACCATCGCCATCGACGAACGCCTGGTCAGCGATGCCGGCGTGCGACTGGGCGATACGCTCGTCGTCTCGGCCGCGCCGGGTGGCGAGGGGGAGCGCGTGGTCGTGGGCGCCGTCGTGCGCCGCGCCGCCGACCCGTCGGAGGTGGCGCGCAGCGAGTATCGGGTCAGGTTGCACCTGGACCAGCTGCAAGCGCTCACCTCGGCCGGGGACCGCGTGGATCGCTTCGCGGTGAAGGCGTCCCCCGGTGCAACCGAGGGCGCCGTTGCCGCCATCAACGCGCGCAGCTTCGGGTTTCGCGCGCACCGCTCCCTCGACGTTGCGGCCGGGACCTCGCGCACGTTCGCGGTCGTCTCGCGCTTCAACCGCGCCATCGGCGTCATCACCATCGTGGCCAGTGCGATCTTCCTGCTCTGCATCATGCTGCTGAAGGTGGAGGAGCGCCGGCGCGACGTGGCCGCGCTGCGGTTGCTGGGGATCTCGCGCCGCACGGTCACGGCGGCGGTCGTCGTCGAGGCCTCGTGCATCGCGCTGCTGGGGAGCGCGGCCGGGGTGGCCTTCGGCTATGCGTCGTCCGCGATCATCAACTGGTACTATCGCGGCGTCTACCGCACGCCGCTGGCCTTCTCGCTGGTCACGGCGGAGACGGTGGCCTTTGCCGTGACGCTGTCGGTCGTGTTGGGCGTCGGGGCGGGCGTGGTGGCGGCGCGGCGCCTCACGAGCTTGCCGCCGCTTTCGCTCTTCGGTCGCTGAGGATCCGCCATGCGCGTCACCCTCGCTTGGTCCTCGCTGAGTCGCCATCCCGTGCGCACCACCCTGGCCGTGCTCGGCGTGGCCGTCTCCGCGGCGATGTTGCTGGACATGGTGATGCTCGCCAGCGGCATGCAGGAGTCGTTTCGCGCACTGCTCACGCGCCAGGGATTCGAGCTCCGGCTCACGCCCAAGGGAACGCTCCCGTTCGACACGGAGGCACGGATCGCGCGGGCGGCGAGCGCCGAGTCGCTGGTGCGCGACCTTCCGGGCGTGGTCGCCGTGTCGCCGGTCCTTGGCGCCACGCTGCACGTGGTGCGCGGCGATCGGGCCGATGCCGTCTTTGCCCTGGGCGTGCGCGCCGAGGTCCAGGGTGACTATGAAGTCGAACAGGGGCGCGACGCGCTGGGGGCAGGCGAGATGGTGGGGAGCGCGGCGTTCCTGGCGCGCAGCGGCCGGGCGGTGGGCGACACGCTGGAGGTGGCGGCCGGCTACGACGCACAGCTCCGCACCTGGACGTCGCGACGTCGCGTGACGGTCGTGGGCCGCGCGCGCTTCCTGTACCTGGCTGGTGACCAGGCGGCGGTGGCCATGCCGCTGGCGACGGTGCAGCAGCTCGTTGCGCCTGGCGGCTCGGACGACGTCTCGCTCTTCATGGTGCGGACGTCGCCGGGCATCGACGCGGAGCGGTTGCGCGGCGAGATCGAGCGCGTGGTGCCGCGCGTCACCGCCATCGCCACCGCCGACGCCGTGCGGTCGGTGGAGGAACGACTGAGCTACTTCCGGCAGCTCTCGCTGATCCTGGGCGCGGTGAGCCTGGTGGTGGGCTTCCTCCTGGTGAGCACGCTGGTGACCGTGAGCGTGCAGGAACGGGTGGGCGAGCTGGCGGTGATGCGCGCCATCGGCGTGTCGCGCCCGCACATCGCGCAGCAGGTGATGCTGGAAGGCGTGGCCATGAGCGTGACCGGTACGTCGCTGGGGCTCGTGCTCGGCGTGGCGACGGCGCGCTACCTCAACGGGATCCTGCGCGACTTCCCCGGCCTTCCCGCGGCGATCGACTTCTTCGTCTTCGACGGCGCGTCCGCGGCGCGCGCCTTCTCGCTGCTGATCGTGACGGCGGTCGTGGCAGCCGCTCTCCCCGCGTGGCGCGCCGCGTCGCTTCCCATCGCCACCACGCTCCGCACGGAGGCCATCTCGTGAGCGCTCCGACCGACGGCGATCGGCGGGCCGCACCGCCGGGCGAGGCCATCCCGCTGGTGCGCGCGCGGCACGTGGAACGCGCCTTTGCGATGGCCGGCCTTCCCGTGCAGGCGCTGCGCGGCGTGTCGCTCGACGTGCACGAGGGCGAGTACGTGGCCATCGTGGGGCCGTCGGGGTGCGGCAAGTCGTCGCTGCTCAACCTGCTGGGCGCCATCGACC
>CAZVDJ010000329.1:0-1162 GCA_964626245.1 uncultured Gemmatimonadaceae bacterium | reverse complement strand
CGACCGCCCCACGCGCGGAACCGTGGAGCTGCGCGGACAGGACGTGTCACGCATGGACGATCGCACCGCGACCGACTTCAGGCTGCGGCACATCGGCCTCGTCTTCCAGCGCTTCTACCTGCTGCCGATGCTCACCGCGGCGGAGAATGTCGAACTCCCGATGGCCGAGGCAGGGGTGGCGCGCACCGAACGGCGCGAGCGGGCGCAATCGCTGCTGGCGTACGTGGGGCTGGGCGGGCGCACGGCGCACCGGCCGGCGCAGCTGTCGGGGGGTGAACAGCAGCGGGTGGCCATCGCCCGCGCCCTGGCCAACCGGCCGGCGTTGTTGCTGGCGGACGAGCCCACCGGCGAGCTGGATGCGCGCACCGGGCGCGAGGTGATCGAGCTCTTCCAGCGCCTCAACGCCGACGGCACGACGCTGGTGGTGGTGACGCACGACGAGGCGCTCGCGCGCGCCGCGCGCCGCGTGGTGCACATGGTCGATGGACGCGTGGTGACGGACGGATGATCCTGACCCTGGCTCTGCGCAACCTGGTCCTGCGCCCGTGGCGCTCGCTGTTGCTGCTGGCGGGATTCGGGCTGGGGGTCGGCGTGATGATCACGCTGCTCTCCATCGGGGATGCCATGGTGGCGCAGGCGCGCGACGAGAAGCTGGTCGGCGGAGGCGATGTCACCGTCCTCCCCGACGGCGTCGACCTCGAGGTGCTCAAGACCGGAGGCGTGGGCGGGCTCTGGTTCTCCGTGGCCAACGCGCGCTTCGTCTACCTGCAGCTGCTGGCCGCCCCCCGGCTGCGCCCGGTCGTTGCAGCGGCGGCGCCACAGATGGAGGGGAAGCTCCTCTACCTGCGTGGTGCGCGCCTGCCGGAACTGGCGGTGCGCGCCAGCGGGGAGGTCCCGTCGCTGAGCCGCGCGGTTGGCGGCGCGCCCGCGGTCGCGGCGGGCGTCTGGGATGACGACGACGGCGATCGCCGGTGGACGGCGCCCACCGATGCGCAGCTGCGGCACGACATCGATCACTTCCACGAGACGCCGCGCGGGGTGCAGGATCCGCAGAGCTGGGCGGAGTGGCACTACTTCAACGTCCTGTCCGCCGACGGGAGGCGCTGGGCCTTTCTCACCTTCATGGTGGGCGGCGACGTGCCGCGCGGCGAGTGGGGCGGGC
>CAZVDJ010000328.1:0-5493 GCA_964626245.1 uncultured Gemmatimonadaceae bacterium | reverse complement strand
TCTGCTGCGCCGCCAACGGCGACGCCAGCGACCCCGTGAGCGCGGCGGCCACGCCGGCGCCGAGCGCCGCGCGGGCCAGGAATGCTACGACTGATCTGCACATGGGGGGACTCCGGAACACGGTAAGACGAGCTGACGAGCTGACGAGCTGACGAGCTGACGAGGGCAACGTGCACTGCGGGAAGGCGGCGCGACCACGTCGCGGGGACGAGCCGCGCCGGCGTGTCAACGGCGGGTCATCGGGTGCGCATGGGGGGTTGCGGCCTGGAGAGGTCGAGGTACGGACGCAGGTGCCAGTCGAAGAAGGTCCACGTGCGATTCCACGAGTCGATCTGCTCGGGCGAGTCGACGCGCTCGAGCGTCTGCGAATCGACGCGGCGCGAGAAGGCGTGCCCCACCGACGACCCCCACGGCGCAGGATCCTTGTAGACCACCGTCTCCGACAGCTCGGGCTTGAGGGCGCGGAGCTTCCACACGAGCTGCTCGTCCTCCACGTAGTTCACGTCCTCGTCGTTCGTGGCCACGTGCACCAGGATCGGGCGTTGCAGCTTCTCCACGTGGTACAGCGGCGAGCGCTTGATGTACTCCTCGGGCTTCTCGTGCGGGAGTCCGCGAATCCCCGACTGCGTGGAGAATGAGCGGGAGTAGCGCGGCCCCTTGTAGCCAAGGCGGAAGACCAGGTTGGTCACCGGGACGATCGCGGCGCCGGCCCGGAGCGGCGTCTCGCCGCGGAACAGCAGGTGTGCCGTGATGAAGCCGCCGTGGCTCCACCCCATGATCCCCACCCGCTCGGCATCGACGTGCGGGAGCGTCCCCAGGAACGCGAACGCGCCGAAGACGTCGTCCAGTTCCTTGCCGCCGTAGTCGATGGCGTTGTAGTGCGCCGCCCCGTAGCCCGTGCTTCCCCGGTAGTCGGGGGCGATGATCACGTAGCCGCGCTGCACCGCCTCGCGCACGAAGGGAAACATCGACGTGCCCCAGTCGCCGTGCACGCCGCCGTGCACCCAGATCATCGCCGCGTGCCCCTTGGTGCCTCGCTTGGCGAGCGGCTGGAAGAGGTACGCGGGGATGTCCATGTCACCGGCCGCGCTTCGGTAGGTGACCTTGCGGAAGTCCATCACGCCCGCGCTGCGCGCGGCGTAGATGCTGTCGGTGCGCGCCTTGGACTTGAGGTCGGCCTCGAAGTCCCGCTGCGGGTGATCGGCCGGGTCGGCGCTGACGAACAGCGAGTCGGCGCGCGTGGCGGGGCGTTCGGGGCGCCGGCCGTTGCCGGCCTGCGATCCGGACTGCGCCAGCACGGGAACGGTGAGAAGGAGGGCGGCGCCCGTTACGGCGAGGCGCAGCAGCGGGAGATGGGTCCGAGGGAAGGCGTCGGACATGGGAGGTTCTCCAGCGACGACTGGGGGTCGAGGCCCGGGAAGAGCCGGAACCTGTTCGCCAATATCCTGCGGACTCTGCAGGAGGCAAGTGGGAAGAACGTCGAGTGGACGCGCACGGCGCTCGCGCCGCCGCGCCATCACCCGACACTGCCGCTTACGCACGAGGGCGCCGAGAGCGCTGCGCCCCCTACCCGATTGGGGAGTCGTGAGGACTCGATCCCCATCGAGATGAGAATCACCTAACGAACCATCCGACGGCTCCGCGAACGACTCAGCTGGCCAGGACGTAGTGGCACCCCGCCTCCTGCGCGCGCAGGCAGGCGAAGATGCCGTTCGGTTGCATGATGATCCCGGGGATGAGCATCTCGGTCGCCTTCGCCCGCGCCTCCGCCGCCTCGATCTTTTCCGCCTGCTGGATCCGGTTGGCAACGAAGCGGAAGGCCCACCCGCACCCCAGCACGATCCCCCCCGACGCCATGAAGCTCTCGAGCGTGTACTTGCGCGCCTGTTCCGTCTCGGCGCGCGAGGCGGCACTCACCGGGTTCTTCGTCGCCCACTTCTTCCCCTGCCCGTCGCGCATCTTGTGGTGCTTGCCGAGCTGGAAGCGTTCCCAGTACGCATCGTTCATCACGAGGTCGATGGCGGTGTGCCGGATGACGAGCACCGGCGACAGGTCGCGGCGCTCGGTGCCGTAGACCTCCTTGTACAGCTCCGGCCAGGCCACGGCGCGCGTGATCGCCGCGCCACCCGAGAGCTCCGGTGAGTCGAAGACGGCGCGAAAGCGCCCGCTCACCCGATCGGTCCACGACATGTCCCATGTCTCGGTAATCGCGGACGGATGGTCGTCGACGTCCGGCAACGCGCGGCCAGGATTGCCGCCGCGCCACGGCGCGTGCAGCGGCGCCGCGAAGAGCGGCGAGGGAGCGGCGGCCACGCCGGCGAGCGAGGCACCACCGAGCCAGCTGAGAAAGCGACGACGAGGACCAAGCATGAGAAAACGGGGCGAAGTCGAAGGCCGGTACGGTCGGACGGGCAAGATGCCGGACGTCGAGGCCCGGCACCAGCGGCACCGCTCGACCCGGCGTTGACACCGTTCGCCACGGCGTCGCTGTCAAAACGTCTGCCCGACTGCACCGTCCAGTCGCCTCACGGCATCGAGACTCCACGCGTCACCCGCCCCGCGCGACATGTCCCGCTCGTCGACCGCTCGTCCGAAAACTGGCCGCCAGCTGCTCGGCGAGTGGCGCGCCCTTCCCCTCGGCACCCTCGTCGCATCGATCCTCTCCGCCGTGGTCGCACCGGCCGTCTCCCCCGCGATCGGCCAGGCGCCGGCGACCGCCGCGACGAGCGCAGCGCTCCCTTCGGCCCCGGACCGTGAGGCACGCCTGTTCGCGCTCTCACTCCTGTGGAGCGAGGCACGACGGAGCTTTGCCTACTTCGACAAGCTGGGGCCGGGCTTCAACTGGGACAGCGTCTACCGCGCCGCGATCCCGCCGATGCTGGCGGCCGACGACTATCCCACGTACGTCCGCGAGCTGCAACGGTTCCTCGCCACGCTGCGCGACGGACACACCCTGGTCCCGGTCCCGAACGCCCTCTTCGAGGCGCGCCACTGGGACGGCCCCTGGGTCTCGCTCCGGGCGCTGGGACGCCGCGCCGTCGTGGCGAACACCGACTCCGTGCTGGCCGACTCGGTCCCGCTTGGCGCCGAGGTGATCGCGGTGGACGGCACACCACTGGCGACGCTCGTGGAGCGCGACGTGCTGCCGTACCTGGCCGCGTCGGCGCCGCACGTCTGGTGGAGCGACGCCATCCGCTACAACGGGCGCACGGGACTGGGCGTGCTGGCCGGGCGTGCCGACACCCCCATCGCGCTCACGCTCGAACGGGCAGACGGATCCAGGCGCACCGTGCGGCTGCGGCGGGACCGCGGGGGGCGAAGCTCCGCCTGGATCCGCCCCGCCCCGGCGGCGCCGCTCGTGGAGTCGCGCGCGCTCGCCGACGGCGTGTTGTACGTGGCGATCAACTCGTTCGATGACACGACGCTCGCGGCACGGCTCGCCGAGCTTCGCCCGCAGATGGAGCAGGCGCGCGCCATCGTCCTGGACCTCAGGCGCAATCCGGGTGGCAACAGCGGCAACGGCTACCGCGCCCTCACCGAACATTTCGCCACGCGCCCCTTCACCACCTCCGCGTGGAAGTCGCGCATGGAGATCCAGGCGCGCCGTGCCTGGGGAAAGCAGGATGCCGAGCGAGGCGCCATGACGGAGAACCGCCGGCACTGGGAGGGAGCGGTCTGGTTCGAGTCGCCGGGACAGCGCATGGAGCCCACGCCACGCGTGCTGCCGCCCCGCATTCCGATCGCCGTCCTGATCGGGCGCGTGACCGGTTCCGCCGCCGAGGACTTCCTCATTGCAGCAGACGGCGACCCGCGCTTCACCCTCGTGGGCGAGCCGACGAACGGCAGCACGGGGCAGCCGCTCTTCCTCTCGCTCCCCGGCGGCGTGACCGCCTGGATCTGCACCAAGCGCGACACCTATCCCGACGGGCGCGAGTTCGTGGGACGCGGTATCGAGCCGCAGGTGACGGCGCTGGAGACGGTGGAGAGCGTGCGCGCCGGGACCGACGTCGCGCTGGAGGCCGGGGTGCGCGTGGTGAAGGAGCGACTGGCGAAGGGACGCTAGTCGCGGCGGCGCGGCGCGAGGACGGCCGGCGCGGCATGACCGTCGTTAGGCCTGCTCGCGCCGCGCCTGGCTCTCCACGATCTCGAACAGCTCCTCGGCGGAGCGCGGGGCGGGGCTCACGATCCCCAAGTCGCTCGGGAACCGTTCGCGCGCGATGAGGACGCGCGCCGTTCCCTCGCGCCCCACGCGCTCGGCCAGTTCGGCGAGTGCACGCTCGGCGGGGGGACGCTCACCGGTCACTTCCACGGCGACGATCAGCCGCAACGGCTGGACCGACTGCAGCACGCGCGGGAGGCCGGTGTCGAGGAGCCGGCGCATGTCGTCGTGCCGCAGCACGATCGTGCTCCCCCCCGTGGCGGGGGGCCATTCGGCCACAAGCGACTGGTCGAGGACGTTGGACGAGAGGAGGAGGAGGCGCCCGCCGCCGGGCGAGCCCGCCCCTTCCAGCACGGAAACCAGGTCGCCCAGCGCCTCGCCCGCGGCGCCGGTGCGTTCGCGGAGCCACTCGATCACGGCGCGATCGCCTCGGCTGCCCAGTGCGGCGGGGAGACCCAGCGCAAGGCTGGCCGTGGCGGCGAGCCAGTGCTGCACCACGAGGCGGTTGGCTTCCTCGTCCAGCAGTCCCTCGATGCCGCGCAGCAGCGCCGACGACCATTCGGCGGCGGTGGAGCGATCGATGTGGATGCGGAGTGCGGACGCCAGCGGCCGCTCGGCCACGCGGCAGGCGATCTCCGCCCCGCGCAGCGGTTGCACCTCGCGGCGGCGCACCCAGGCAATGGCACGCTCGCGCAACGCGCGCCACCCGGCCCTGTCGATGCCGCCCCAGTCCAGCGAGGCCGCGGCGCCCGGCGCACGCGTCGCCTCGACCACCGCGCGCGCGAGCTCGAGCGGCGTCGTGCTCGACTCCGCCCCGGCACGCAGCGCGGCAAGCGCAATGGCCCCCGGGAGCTTCAGCTCCACCAGATCGTCGGCCGTGCGGGCAAGGTGGGAGAGCACATCGGCCGGCTGCTTCTGCGTGAGGAGCAGCGCGCTGGACAGCGTGCGCAGCGCCTCGCTCACGCTCACCGTTCGACCCGCCCCCTGCGCCGCCGCCGCCAGCACCGCGGCGCAGCCATAGCCCAGCGCTACCTGTGCGCGCGAGTCGACGAGCGCCTTCCGATAGTCGCCGAGCAGGCGGGCGTCGTCGGCGCTGAGTCCCGCTCCCTCCGCGTTTCCCAGCGCCGCCGCCCGTGCCAGCGCCGCCTCCACGCGCGACCACGCCGGCGTGGTGGGAATGAGGCCGTACGTGTTGGCCAGTGCGCCCAGGTCGGTGAGCCCCATCTCGGGAGTGGCCGCGGTCATGCAAAGACCTCCCGCAGCCTGGCCTCGAAGTCACGGATGGCTGCCAGGTCGTCGCGCCAGTCGCCGGCCCGCGCCGCTGGCGCCCGTGC
>CAZVDJ010000327.1:0-5515 GCA_964626245.1 uncultured Gemmatimonadaceae bacterium | reverse complement strand
GCGAGGTCGGCGGCGGCGTGGCGCCGCTCCTCGCGATCGAGGGCCCGCGCCAGCGTCTGCTTGCGCCGCCCCGTGGCGCGCGTGTAGCGGTCGCGCAGGAGGGTCACGTGGCGTGACATACCGCCGGTGCGCGCGTGACCGGCGATCGCCGCGCCGAACGCGCCTGCGGACGCGCCTGCGGACGCGCCTGCGGACGCGCCTGCGGACGCGCCTACGGACGTGCCCGCGCCGCCCGACGGCCACAGGTCGTGCCACGACCGGGCCCACTCGCCGGGGGCGTCGGTCCACCCTCCCCCCGACAGCGCGTCGCCCACCCGCACGTTGCGGTCGAGGTTGGGGAGCGGTGGGAGCTGCAGCGGGTCGTCGGTGTCCTCGTCGATCACGACCGACAGCCAGAGCCGCAGCTCGCAGAGCCACACCGCCATCGGGTTGATGTCGACCCCAAAGATGGAATGAGTCAGGACGTCGCGCCGGCGCACGGCGAGCGGGCGCGGGTCGCCGGTGTCGGCCAGCAGCTGCGCCACGCGCTCGAGCGCATGCACCAGGAACGCGCCGGATCCGCAGGCAGGATCGAGGAGGCGCACGCTGCGGAGTACGTCGCGCAGGCGCAGGCGCACCGCCTCGGGCAGCTGGGCCGGGGCACGCAGCGCGGCATCCGGTTCGCCCGGCAGCCCGGCCTCTTCCAGCGCCTGGTGGAGCGCGGCATCGGTCACGCGCGAGACGAGCGCGAAGGGCGTGTAGAACGAGCCGCTGTCACGTCGCTCGCGCGAGGCCATGAGCGACTCGAAGGCGCGCCCGAGCATCTCCGGATCGATGGCGCGTTCGCTCCACTCACCGCCCTGCTCGTGCGCGCTGAACCGGTAGCGGGTGAAGACGGTGTCGAAGAGGGCGCCGACGTCGGCGTCGCGCAGGCGCAGCGCGCGGTGGCGCCGCTCCTCGGGCGAGCGGGCAAAGAGGCCGCCATTCAGGAAGGGGACGCGCCCGAACGCGCGCGCCGCGGCCGCCCGTCGCCGCACCGGCGTGTTGAGCGTGCCGAAGAAGAGCGGCTCCAGGACCGTGCGGTGCACGCCGCGCCCGCCGGAGAGCGCGCGGTCCACGTGGCGCGTGAGGAAGTCCGCATCGCCATCGAGCCAGCCGCGCGATTGCAGGAAGGCGAGGAAGAGGAGGCGCGACGTGGCCAGGAGCGCGATGGTACGACGCGCCTCGCCGGGGGCCCGGCCCTCGGCACCCTCGCCTAACGCCAGCACCTGCTCCTCCAGTGCGCGATAGAAGCGATGGGAGAGCGCCTCGCGTCCCAGGATCTCGCACCACCGGTCGTGCACCAGGAGGTCGTCGGCGTCGCGCGCCGCGTGCAGCGCCATGAGCGACTCCGCATCGCTGTCCAGGAGCCGCGCCGGCGTGAAGGCGAGGATGCTGATGCGCGGGCGTCCGGCGTGCGTTCGCCAGGCGGCGAGCGCCCCGATGGCGCCGTCGGCGGTGGCGGCCAGGACGAGCCAGCGATGGTGCGGCGACTGCTGCTGCACCCGTCGCGCGATGGTGGCCAGCGTGGGGCGGAGAGCACTCCCCGGGGCCAGCGCGAGCGCCAGGGCGCGCCGGGCATCGGCACCACCGCTGACGGTGGCGCGCGCCACCGGCGCCCCCTCCAGCAGCGGATGTCGCGCGTCCAGCGGCGACGGGTCCTCGCGAAAGCCCAGCAGGGCGAACAGGTCGCGCGGGGGCTCGCCGGATGCAAAGCGGGCGAGCAGGTCGGAGGCAAGGCGTCGTGTGAGCACCCCGCGACCCTAGCGGTCACGGGCCAGCGCCCCGGTACCGATTTCGTGCGCGCCGCATCCTTTCCGTGCGCGACAACTCTCGCCGTCACCACGGTGGGGCTGTAGGTTCGTGGCATCCCGCCGCCGTCGCCCCTCCCAGCCGCCGCGCCATGACGTCGTCCCGTCCGGGGATCGCCTCGCTCTTCCAGGGCGTGCTGTCCCGGCTCGTCGTCTACTACGCCGCCCTCACCGCCGCCGTGTGGGGGACGTGGCTGCTCCTCTCCGAGCCGTCGCGCGCCAACGTGCTGGAGGCCATGGGGCCGATCCTCGGCGTGGGGGGCGGGAGCCTGACGCTCCCCGCCATCCCGGGAGTTGCGCCTGGCGGCACGATGGCGCCGCTGCCGCCGGGACTCGTGACGCTGCTGGCGGCCGTGGCGTGCGTCGCCGCCGTCCTGCTCGCCCTCCCGGTGTCGTGGGTCTACATGTTCACGCGGCAGAAGAAGGGGTACCAGCAGTCGGTGGTCCACACGCTGGTGCTCCTCCCTGCCGTGGTCGCGGCGGTCGCCGTGCTCGTGCGCAACAGCATCGCCCTCGCCTTCTCGCTGGCCGGCATCGTCGCCGCCGTGCGCTTTCGCACCACGCTCGAGGACTCCAAGGACGCGGTCTACGTCTTCGTGGTGAGCGCGCTCGGACTGGCGTGCGGCGTGCAGCTCGAGGTGGCGATCGTCCTCTCGATCTTCTTCATCGTCGTGGCGCTCGCGCTCTGGCAGACCGACTTTGCCCGCACGCCGCCGGGCCTGGAGGGACGCCGCGCCGAGCAGCACATGCAACGCGCCATGGCCATTGCCAATCGCACCAGCCAGTTCGTGGCGCGCCTGGATCGCGAGATCCTGGAGACCATGGCGCCGGAGCAGCTCGACGCCCTGGAGGCGCGCGTGCGCCGTCGCCGGCAGGCCACGCCGGTCGCCGGCGAGGAGCCGCTGGAGGAGCGCCCCAAGTTCGACGGCCGCGTGACGGTGGTCGTGACGGGCGCCGATGATGCCCGCGTCCCGATCGAGGAGGTGCTGCGCGAGCACGCCAAGCGATTCGAGCTCGTGAGCTCCACCAGCGGCGACGGCGAAGTGACGCTCGTGTACGCCGTGCGGGCGCGAAAGGGGCAACGGCTCGCCGACGTGGCGCAGGCGCTGCAGACGGACGGCGTGCCGTTCGTTGCGCGCGCCACGGCCGAACAGTGGATGTAGGGCAACCGGAGGACGTGATGTCGATCGCGAAGCGAGTCGCGCTGCTGCTGGCCCTGACGGTGGCCTCGACCCTGGCACCGTTCGTTGCGCCTGACGATACCGGACGCGTGTCGGCGCAGGACACCACCGCCGCCGGCGGCAAGAAGAAGGGAAAGGGCGACGGCGAGAAGAAGGACGGTCGCGCCAAGGGAACCAAGGCGCCGCCCGCCACCGCCGCCGACTCGGCGCGGGAGCGACAGGAGAAGGTGACCAAGGACAGCCTGGAGGCCGAGCGGCTCCCGCTCTTCGCCGAGGAGGCGCCGCTCGCCTTCACGCTCATCGCCAACTTCAAGCAGATCGGCCGCGATCGCGATTCCACCAGCAAGGTGCGCTATCCCGGCACCTTGGTGGTGACCGATGCCGCCGGCGCCGAGCGACGCCTGCCCGTGGAGCTGCGCACGCGGGGTCACTTCCGCCTGCGGCGCAGCACCTGCGCCTTCGTGAACCTGCTCGTGATCTTCCCTGGCAAGCAGGACGCGCTCGAGGGAACGCCGTTCGCCGACCAGAAGTCGCTCAAGCTCGGGGGACATTGCCAGGACGACCCGCGATACGAGAACGTCCTGCGCCGCGAGTACCTGGCCTACCGCATCTTCAACGAGGTGTCGCCGCGCTCATTCCGCGCGCGGCTGGCGACCGGGACCTACGTCGACTCGGCGAGCGGCAAGCCGATGACCACGCGGGCGGCACTCTTCCTCGAGCATGAGGATCACGTGGCGGCGCGCCAGGGCGGGCGGGTGCGGGAGTTCCGGCGCGCGCTCTTCGCGGACATGGAGCCGGTCACGCTCGACCAGATGTCGATCTTCGAGTACCTGATCGGCAACACGGACTTCTCCATCTACGCGCTGCACAACGTGCGGCTGGTGGTGAGCGAGGGCGGACGCGTCCTCCCGCTCGCATACGACTTCGACTTCTCGGGGCTCGTCTCGGCTCCCTACTCGTCGCCACCGCCGCAGCTCCCCATCCGCACCGTGCGCGAGCGCCTGTACCGCGGCCCCTGCCGCACGTGGGCCGAGCTGGAACCGTCGCTGCGGCGATTCACGGAGCGCGAAGCGGCCATCCTGGCGCTCGTGGACCGGCTCCCCGGGCTGCCGCCCAACGAGGCGCGCGAGGTGCGCGACTATCTCAAGGGCTTCTTCCAGGTGGCCAACGACCAGAAGCAGGCGCAGCACGCGTTCATCAACGAGTGCGTGAAGAAGCCGGGCATCTAGGGCCCGGCGCCCACCCGGTACTCGCGCGCCTTCCACCGCACGCGATCGCCGCGCAGCACGGCCGACGTGGCGATGAAGAAGTAGATGGCCGCGGCAAGCGGGAAGGTGAGCGCGTACCACGGGGCAAGGCGGAACTGGCGGCCCACGGCGAGCGCCACGAGGAGGAGCGCCAGCGTCGCGCTCGCGCCAAAGGTGGCGAGCGCACGGTGACTCCCCAGCGCACCCCAGGCGAGCGCAACGGGCGGCAGGATGGCCAGCACGGCGGGGCCAGGCACGAGCAGGCGCGCGAGCAGGTGCCCCGCACGCCGCCCCGGCAGCACCTCGCGTCCGGCCGCGTACACGTTCTTCTGCCACCCGGCCACGATGGCGCCGAGCGAGTCGTACATGCGGGTGGACAGCTGCCGCTCGCCTAACGCCAGGAAGACGCGCAGGCCGGCGGCGGTGAATCCCTGGGCGAAGGCCAGGTCCTCCGCGGCGCGCGCCCGCACCGCCGCGTGACCACCGAACGACACATAGGCAGGCCGATCGAAGAGCAGGCATTGGCCGTTGGCGATCTTGTGGCGCGGGTTGCAGCTGCGGTTCATGGCTGCCGGGCCGCCGTACCAGAGCGCGAGGATCGCGAAGACGAAAGGCTGCACCACCCGCTCCCAGAAACCGTGCGTCTCCTGGAACCCGGCGGCGGTCACGAGCTGCGCGTGGTGACGAACGGCCGCGTGCACCAGGCGCGTGTGCAGGTCGGGGGCATGGCGCGTGTCGGCATCCGTGAACAGGAGGAAGTCGGTGGCCGCGCCGGCCGCGCCGTGGGCGCAGGCCCACTGCTTCCCCAGCCACCCGGCCGGGAGTGGCGGTGCGGCCACCACCGTTAGGCGCGGGTCGTCACCGGCCGCCTCGCGGGCCAGCGCCGCGGTGCCATCCGTGGAGTGGTCGTCGACCACCACCAGCTCGAGGGCGGGGTACTCGCTGGCCAGGATGCTGCGCACGCAGCCGCCGATGTGCGCCGCCTCGTCGCGCGCCGGAAGGACGATGCGGAGCGTGGGCGGAGGCTCGGGCGGGGTGCGCGGCTCCTGCTCCAGGGAGGGCGCGCCACGCCAGCGCCACCACGACGCGACGATGGCCAACCACCAGGGGAGGCTGGCCACCACCCCGGCCAACGCCCCGTCGCCCGTGCTCATCCCGGGGCGGCGCTGTCCCCCTGGCGGCCCTCTCCGCGACTCAGCACCGAGGCCGCGACCATGTCGCCGGTCACGTTGGTGGTGGTGCGGAACATGTCGGGGAT
>CAZVDJ010000326.1:0-5535 GCA_964626245.1 uncultured Gemmatimonadaceae bacterium | reverse complement strand
TTCCCTTGGGGAGCACGGCGGTGACGCCGGTGCGCGTGCTGCTGCGCCCCGATCCCTCGATCAGGGTGAAGTGCCCGACCTCGACGCCTGCCACGTCGGTGATCGCGTTGAGCGGTCCCGGCGCGCCGTCGAAGGGGACGCCGAGGTCGCGCGCGCGCGACTGACGTTGGGCGCCGACCGGCATGGGGACGACGACCAGCACAAGGCTCGCTGCCGCGCACCGGTACGCGGCGTGAAGAAGGCTCAACGCGGTTGGACGTCGCGAACGGGCAGCTTGGCGGTGCATGCGATTCCTCCTGGGGGCCCGGCGGGCCACGTCGTGCCGGCCAACGTCAGCGTCACGAGCGTTCGCATCAGGCTGGCGTTGTCGAGCTGGATAATCGAATGCCCCACGAGGCGACGCACCAGCGCCGCCCCCTCGTGCTGCGTCGCCGTCGTGCGACGGCGCTGGGCGCGATGGGTCGTCTCGCCCTGCCAGTCGCTGACGTTCCTGACGATCCACTCGTCGCCCCCGGGACGTGCACGAGGCTCGCTGCGGTCAGCGTCCTCTCGCGCACGCGCTCGTGGGGCACCGGTCCGGTGACCGAGTTGGCAAAGGCACGAGCGTTGGGGCGGCGCGTCGCTCAGCCCCCTCGCCGGACCCACTCCGCGCGCGCCGCATCCAGGCGGTGCAGGACCTCCTCGCGCTCGCGGGCGTCGTTCCACCCGCTGAACGCTGCCGCGTTGGCGCGCAGCCGATCGACCCACTGCCGGAAGTATCGGGCGTCGCCGGGCGATCGGATCGGCCGTTCACCCACCAGCACGTAGATGGGGCTGGTGGTGCCTAACGGCATGAGGTCGAGGATGGGGTGGCGGCCCGCGGGCGTGTAGGCGCGCACCAGATACCAGCCGCTCTCGCGCGCACTGATCGTGAACGACGTGTCGGCGCGCGTGCCATCCCGGCCGGCGCTGAGCCTCGCGACCACCTCGCCGTTGCGCACGAGTTCCAGCGAGTCGATGGGGACGACGGATCGCAGCCGCACCGCGGCGCGCAGCGAGTGCTCGCCAGGCGCAAGCACGAGGCTGTCGCCCGGTCCGCGGCCTGCGAGGGTGAACTCCACCAGGGGGCCATTGGTGGCCATCGTGCGCCCGCGGCGAATGGCGCGCAGGAACCGCTCGTGCGTGAGCGACCCGTCCACGCGCGCATAGACGCGGTTCATCCCCACCGGCCCGCGAAGCGAGGCGTAGTTGGCCATGGCGTCGGTGCCCGCCCCGGCGGGAATGGCGAAGCCCGCATTGAGCGCCGCGTACCACACACGCTGCGTCACCATCAGGTCGTCCACGAAGCCGAGTGCCTCGTAGTAGTCGATGAGCCCGAGCGCGAGCGCGACGGGAAACTCGTTGGTGAGGGGGCGCGTGGTATCGGCCGGGTTCGGCCAGCTGTCGAACGGGTGCACGTAGCCCACCATGGCACCCTGCGTTCGCGCCGCCTCGACGACCTCGGCGTTCATGGGGGCAATGGAGCGGGCCGCCGTGTTGGCATACGCCGCATATCCCGGAAGCAGGAGATGGTCGCGCAGCCCCAGCAGGCCGAGGTGTCCCCAGTAGGAGGTGTGGAACTCCTCGTCGTGGCGCAGCAGGACGTCGCGCGTGGAGGCAGCGTCCATCGCCCCCGTGAAGTACCCCAGGTCGGGAACGCGCCCCTCCTTGTTCACGACGAGGTTCTCGACGACGCGCAGCTCCTCGGCGCGTGCCTGCTGCACCAGGCGGGCGGGCGTGTTGCGGTACGTGCCGCCGTAGTTCATGTGCACGTGCAGGTCGCCGGAGTACCAGCCGCGCGCGGCGAGATGGTCGATGCGGCGAAGCGGAACGCGCACGGTCGTGGTGTCGCCGGCGCGCACTGCCACGGTGCGCACGACGGGGGCGTACTCGAGTCCGCGCATGACCTCGAGCGTCGCCTCGCCGGCCGGAAGGGTGATGCTCGCCGGCGACGTCAGGTGGAAGTAGTTGAACTCGACGCGACGCTGGGAGCGGTCGAAGCCATCGTCCCCATGCATCCACGCCTGGTCGGGGGCCACGTGCCGGCCGTCGGCCAGCCGCACCGACGCGCGGGCCGGGACCGGCGCACCGGTGGCCGCGTCCACCACCGTCAGGCGCAATGTGCCGACGGGGGCGCGCCACCGGCGCCGCGCCGCCACGATCGGGCGTTGTGCGCCCCCCGCCACGTCACGCACGACGAGGGCCGGTTGCCCCGATGCGTTGGAGACGTAGGCGAGACGCCGGCCGTCCGGCGACCAGCGTGGGTTGATCGCATCCCAGTCGCCATGGGTGAGCTGGAACGGCTCGCCGGCGAGCGGGACCGGTGCCTCCGCGGCGTTGGCGTCGCGACGCGGCTGGTCGGTGGTGAGCCAGAGCTGGTGCCATTGCCGACCCGCATACGATGCGTAGGCCACGCGCCCATCGCGGCTCCAGTCCGGGCGCGCCTTCCACATCGTCTCCTCGTCGAGGACGAGGCGCATGTCGGCCGCGCGAGGCGGCTGGCTGCCGTCGAGCGGGAGGCGCCAGAGCCCGCCGGTTCCCCAGAGCCGACCGCGATTGGAGACGACGAGCAGTTCCCGGCCGTCCGGCGACCAGGTGGGGGAGAGGTAGTGATCGAAGCGCGAGTAGTAGTAGCGCGGCAGCCCCGAGTCACGATCCTCGGTGACCCGTCGTGGTGCGCCTAACGTGCCATCGTGCCACTCGGCGACCCAGACGTGGAAGCGCCCTTCGTGGGCGGTGGAGACCCAGGCGAGGTGCGTGCCGTCGGGGGACCAGCGCGGCTCCACGTGCACGGCACCGCCGTCGGCCAGGACGCGCGTGACCCCGGACACGACGTCCAGGACGCCGAGCTGCAGGGCAGCGCCGGTGTAGCGCGTGAAGGCGATCCACCGGCCATCGGGCGACCAGTCGGGTTGGTAGTCGTATCCGGCCTCGTCCGTCAGCTGCACGGCCCGGTCGCTGTCCAGGCGCTGCCGCCAGAGGGTGCCGCGCATGCTGTACACCAGCTCCTCGCCGTCGGGCGACCAGGCGGCGGCGCTGGGTCCAGTGGTGAGCTGCGGGAGGTAGAGCTCGCGCCAGTAGTACGGATGCGGCTCGCGCACCTGTGGGAGGAGGGGGGCGCGTTGCGATGCCGCGTACGGCGGTGGAACGAGCAGGGAGAGCAGAGCGGCGAGGAGGAGCATGGCGCGCGCCCCGCTGCGTGGGGAGGCACCGGGAGGGTGGCGCGGGGGCGAACCGGTGGGGCGGCCGAGGAGCGCGCCGGCGGGGCGAAGCGGGGTCGCGACGGGAGGACGGCGCGGGGGGCCCCCCCCGGACCACAACGTCGCTCCGTTCCGCTCGACGACCCTCATCATTCCATTCTCCGCAGGATCATCCTGCTGCGCCTCGGGCGAATCCGGCCGCACGCCGTCACCCCAGGAAGAGGCGTCCCGGGTCCAGCACCTCGCGCAGCAGCTGCAGCTCGCGCTCCGTCGGCGGCGCCACCTGACCCAGCGACTCCCGCACCGCGAGCTTCCACCCCACGGCCCGTCGCACCTCGTCGGCGGTGACGCCGGGATAGAGCGCGTCGAGCTCCAGCTCGCCCGTTTCCGCGTTCGCGGCCAGGATCCCCTTGTCGGTGATCACCCGCGTGGGACCGGCGCCGGGCATACCCAGCGTCGCGCGCGAACCGCCGCGCGCGCGGTGCCCGGGCGAGGTGATGAAGTCGACCCGTTCGGGAAAGGCACGCGGCGAAAGCCTCGCGATGATCAGCGTGCGACGCGCGTGAATCGCAATCTCGGCGGCGCCGCCGCTCCCGGGCAGCCGCACCTTGGGCGCGGCGTAGTCGCCAATCACGGTCGTGTTGATGTTGCCGAAGCGATCGACCTGCGCCCCTCCCAGGAAACCGACCTCGATGCGCCCGTTCTGCAGGAAGAGCTGGAAGACGTCGGCCATGCCGCACACCATGAGCGATCCGGTGACCAGCGACGGGTCGCCAATGGAGACCGGGAGCCGTTCCGGCTGCGCGCCGATCGCCCCCGACTCATAGATGAGCGTGAGGCGCGGCGCGTGCGTGGCGCGCGCCAGGTTGCAGGCGAGGTTCGGCAGCCCGATCCCGACAAAGACGACCTCGCCGTCGCGCAGCTCGCGTGCGGCGGCGCAGGCCATGAGCTCGGCGTTGGAGTAGCTCATGCGGCGCCTCCTCCCGGGAACGAGAGGATGGAGGACGCAACGACATGATGACGCGGCGATGGAGCGGAGGCGCCATCGTGTCGTTCGGGGGGGGCCCCCCACGTCCCGCCCCTCCTAGTACCCATAGCTCACTTCACCACTCGGCGCGGGCCGCGCCGCGAGCCGGGCGCGCAGCTCGGGCTGCCGCGCCATGTACTCGGCCCGGTCGGACACTCCGTATACCCAGGTCTCCAGGTACTCCGCCAGGCGCAATGGCTCGCGCGAGATGTCCTCCCACGACACATAGAAGCCGTTGTCGCGATCATAGTGGCCCTGCGCGTACGACGGATGCGCCCCCCACGGTTCCACGACCACCGCGTCCACGATCATCCCCGGCACGAGCGTGCGGTTGGGATCGGCGCGGATGACCGACGCGTCGACCAGCTCCTCGACCACGACGATCACCCGCCGCGACGCGAACGCCGCTTCCTTCTGCACGCCGAGCAGTCCCCACACCTGCGCGTTGCCCTCGGCGTCGGCGCGCTGGGCATGCACGATGGTGACGTCGGGGTTGAGCGCCGGGACGGTGGCGAATGCTCTCCCCGTGTAGGGACAGTTCACCTGGCGGATGAGGGGATTGGCGGCCGGCAGGTCGGTCCCCTGGTAGTCGTTCAGCGGCCAGAAGGGGAGTCGCGCCGCCCCGGCGCTGAAGCGTGCCACCATCCCGAAGTGCGAGTATTCCTCGATGGCGAGCGTGGGGGGCCTCCCCTCCACGGCCCGGCGAAAGGCGTGCAGCGACCCCGCGCCAGGATTCCCGGCCCATGAGAAGACGAGCTTCGACGCGCACCCGGCGGCGATCATCTGGTCGTAGATGACGTCGGGGGTCAGGCGGCACAGCGTCAGGTCGCGCCGGCGCTGGCGGATGATCTCGTGCGCGGCCGCGAAGCAGATGAGGTGCGTGAATCCCTCGATGACGAGCGTGTCGCCGTCGTGCACGTGCGCGGCGATGGCGTCGCGCATGGAGACGACCTTGCTCACGCCCGCACCGCCTCCGCGATGCACAGGTCGAGCATCGCCACCCCGCGATCGATGTCCACCGCATCGATGACGAGGGGCGGCGCCAGCCGCAGGCTGCTCTTGCCCGCGCCTAACAAGAGCAGCCCGCGCTCGAACGCCAGCTCCACGATGCGCTGCACCAGGACGCCGTCCGGTTCGCGCGACACGCGGTCCTTCACGAACTCGATTCCCACCATCAGCCCGCGGCCACGCACGTCGCCAATGCACGCGTGCTTCGCCATGAGCCCCTGCGCCGCAGCCAGCAGCCGCTCTCCCATGGCCGCCGCGTTGGCCATCGCACCACCCTCCACC
>CAZVDJ010000325.1:0-5538 GCA_964626245.1 uncultured Gemmatimonadaceae bacterium | reverse complement strand
GCGGACAGCTCCACCCGCTGCAGGAAGGGTTCTGGGAAAAGCACGGGCTGCAGTGCGGCTACTGCACGCCGGGCATGCTGATGTGCGCCAAGCACCTCCTGTCCAGGAATCCCGATCCCACGGAAGACGAGATCCGCGCCGGGATCTCGGGCAACCTGTGCCGCTGCACCGGCTACAACAACATCGTCGAGGCGATTCGTTATGCGGCCGAGAAGATGGCCGCCCCGCAGGAGGTGGGTCGATGACGCACGTCGCCGATCGGTTCGAGAAGCACTCGCCCAAGCCCGCCGGTGTCTCGGCCCCCGTGGCCACCAGCGACGAGCTGCGCATCACCACGCCCGAGAAGATCTGCGGCATGGGACACCGCATGAAGCGCAAGGAGGACCCGCGCTTCATCCGCGGCAAGGGGAACTACGTCGACGACGTGAAGCTCCCCGGCATGCTGCACATGGACATCGTGCGGTCGCCGCACGCCCACGCCAAGATCCTCAGGATCGACGCCAGCGAGGCGCTCGCGATGCCGGGCGTCATCGCGGTGATCACCGGTGAGGACCTGAAGAAGGCCGGGAACCTGCACTGGATGCCGACGCTCATGTCGGACACGCAGATGGTCCTTCCCATCGACAAGGTGGTGTACCAGGCGCAGGAAGTGTGTGCGGTCATCGCCACCGACCGGTACATCGCGGCCGACGCGGTGGAGAAGGTGATGGTCGACTACGAGCCCCTCCCGGTGGTGGTCGACCCGTTCGAGGCGCTGAAGGACGCCGTGATCGTCCGCGACGACAAGGCGCTCAAGACGAACCACATCTGGCACTGGGAAGCGGGCGACCGCGACGCCACGGACCAGGTGTTCAAGGATGCGGCGACGGTGGTCGAGGAGAAGATGCACATCCCGCGCATCCACGTGGCCTCGATCGAGACGTGCGGCATGGTGGCCAACTACAACACGGCCACGCAGCACATGCAGATCTACATGACGTCGCAGGCGCCGCATGCGCACCGCACCGTCTTCGCGCTCGTGAGCGGCCTCCCCGAGCACAAGATCCAGATCATCTCGCCCGACATCGGCGGCGGCTTTGGCGGCAAGGTCCCGGTGTACCCGGGCTACGTCTGCTGCGCGGTAGCGTCGCTGGTGACGGGCAAGCCGGTCAAGTGGGTGGAGGACCGCAGCGAGAACCTGCAGGCCGATTCCTTCGCGCGCGACTATCACATCACCTGCCGGCTCGCCGCCGACGCCAGCGGCAAGATCACCGGGATGCAGGTCAAGACGCTGGCCGATCACGGCGCCGCCGATGCCGCGGCCAACCCCTCCAAGTTCCCCGCGGGGCTCTTCTCCATTGCCACCGGCTCGTACGACATGAAGGCGGCGCACATCGAGGTCGATGCCGCCTACACCAACAAGCCGCCTGGCGGCGTCGCCTACCGCTGCTCGTTCCGCGTGACCGAGGCGGTGCACATGATCGAGCGGATGACCGACGTCCTGGCCCACCAGCTGGGCGAGGACCCGGCCGACTTCCGCATGAAGAACTTCATTCGCGCCGACCAGTTCCCCTACAAGTCGCCAACCGGCTGGGAGTACGACAGCGGCAACTACCACGCGGCGCTGCAGAAGGCGATGGACGTGATCGACTATCGTGCGCTGCGCGCGGAGCAGGCCGAGAAGCGCGCGCGCGGCGAGCTGATGGGGATCGGGATCTCGTCGTTCACCGAGGTGGTCGGCGCCGGCCCGTCGCGCGACTACGACATCCTCGGGATCAAGATGTTCGACTCGGCGGAGATCCGCATCCATCCCACCGGGAAGGCGATCGCGCGCTTCGGCACCAAGTCCCAGGGGCAGGGACACGAGACAACCTACGCGCAGATCCTCGCCGAGGAGCTGGGGCTCCCCGCGCAGGACATCCAGGTGGAGGAGGGCGACACCGACACCGCCCCCTACGGACTCGGCACCTACGCCTCGCGCTCCACGCCGACCGCCGGCGCCGCCGCGGCGATGGCGGCGCGGAAGATCCGCGCGAAGGCGAAGAAGATCGCGGCGTACCTGCTGGAGGTGAATGAGGAAGACCTGGAGTGGAGCGTGGACCGCTTCCACGTGAAGGGAGCCCCCGACCAGCACAAGACGATCCAGGACATCGCCTTCGCCGCCTACACCAATCATCCGCCCGGCATGGAGGCGGGGCTCGAGGCGACCGACTACTACGATCCGCCCAACCTCACCTTCCCATTCGGCTCGTACATCTGCGTGGTCGACGTGGACAAGGGGACGGGCGAGGTGAAGGTGCGCCGCTTTGTCGCGGTGGACGACTGCGGCAACATCATCAACCCGATGGTGGTGGAAGGGCAGATCCACGGCGGGCTCACGATGGGGCTGGCCCCGGCGCTCTACGAGGAGATCGTCTACGACGCCAACGGACAGAACCTCTCGGGGACCTTTTCCGACTACCTCCTCCCCACCGCGGTGGAATCGCCGAAGTGGGAGACCGACCGCACCATCACGCCGTCGCCGCACCATCCGATCGGCGCCAAGGGCGTGGGCGAGTCGCCGACGGTGGGCGCGCCGCCGGCCATCGCCAACGCGGTGGTCGATGCACTCTGGCATTTGGGCGTGCGGCACATCGACATCCCCATCACGCCGCAGAAGGTCTGGCGCCTGCTGCGCGAGAAGGGAGTCAGCGACTAGGGCAGGCGATGTACGACGAGTACTTCCACAAGGCGGCACAGCTCACCGAGCGGGGTGTCCCCTTCGCCACGGCCACGGTGGTGCGGTCCCAGGCCCCTACGTCGGGAAAGCCTGGCGATCGCGCCATCGTGACGCTGGACGGGGTGATGCACGGGTGGATCGGCGGCAGCTGCGCGCAGCCGTCGGTGATCCGCGAGGCGCGGCGCGCGATCGTGGAAGACCGGAGCATGCTCATCCGGCTGTCGCCGACGCCCGGCCTGGAGCCGGTGCCGCCCGGCATGGTCGAGGTGGCGATGACCTGCTTCAGCGGAGGGACGATCGAGGTGTACATCGAACCGCAGCAGCCGCGTCCGCGGCTGGTCGTCGTGGGGCACCTCCCCGTTGCCCAGTCGCTGATTCACCTGGGCAAGGCGCTGAACTACCGCACCATCGCCGTCGCCGCCACCGACGAGCAGGCGGCGGTGCAGGGGGCCGATGAGGTGCACGATTCCACCGCGGCGCTCGCGTCGTGGATCACCCCCCTCACCTTCGTGGTCGTGGCCACGCACGGCTACGGCGACGAGGAGGCGCTCGCGGACGCCCTGCGCAGCGACGCGCCGTACGTGGGGCTCATCGCCAGCCGCAAGCGCGCCGACGCGGTGCGCCAGGCCTTGCGCCCGCTGGGCATCCCCGAAGAACGGCTCGCTCGGCTCCGGGCGCCCGCGGGGCTCGACATCCGCGCACGGCGCGGCGACGAGATCGCACTCTCCATCATGGCCGAGATCGTCCAGGTGCGGCGCGGACTGGAGGCGATCGCCTGGGAGGAACAACGCGGCGCACTGGGCGGCGACACCCCAGTCGCCCCCGCCGCCCCGGCGACGGCGATCGATCCCGTGTGCGGCATGACGGTGGAGATCGCGACGGCGCGCGCGACGCATGAGCACGAGGGGGTGACCTACTACTTCTGCTGCCCGGGGTGCCGGGGGCGATTCATGCGAAGCCCGGAGAAGTTCCTGCAGGTGGAGGCCGCGGACGACGATCCCCCCGCTGCCGCCGCGACCGGCAAGCGCGCGCTCCCCATGCTCTGAGCGCGTGGCGCGGCACGGGCTGCGCGCGCCTAACGCACGGGAATCGACAGCTCGAAGTTGTTGAAGCTGGCGACGCGCATCACGACGGTCCCGGCGGCCGGCGTGACCTCCACGTCCGCGGTCTCCCCCGGTCCGAAGCGCAGCGTCGCGAGGCTGCGCGACGGGGCGGGCAGGTTGGCGCCATCCTTCGCCACCAGGCGCCACGTCATGGCGGCACCCCCCTGCGACAGCTCGAGCGAGACGTCGTCGGCGGCGGTGATGTTGATGAACCGGAAGCGGTAGCGCACGCCGGCACGCAGCGCTTTGCTCGAATGGTGCGCCACCACCGGGGCGCTGTCGGCCACGCCCGCCACCGCAAAGAGCACGACGCGGTCGCGATCTGGATCCCATGTCTCGCCGGGCGGAAGGACGAGGAGTGCCCCGAACAGCCCGAGCGAGAGTTGCCGCACCTCGCCGAAGTGCGAGTGATAGATGAAGGTCCCGGCGCGTGGAGGCGTGAAGTGCGCCACGAACGAGTCGCGCGGCGTTATGGCCGGGGCCACGTGGGTCGCGTTCCCGCTCCAGCCGCCTACACCGTCGAAGTAGCTCTCCAGCTCCAGGCCGTGCCAGTGCACGGAGGTGGGGATGCCGAGGCGATTGTGCACCGTGATCGCGACGGGTTCGTCGCGATGCAGCACGAGCGGTGGTCCCGGGATCGCGATCGAATCCGGTGGAAGGGCGGCGGGGTGACCGAGCACGAAACCGATGCCCACCGTGTCGCCGAAGACGCGTGGCCGCTGCTGGACCGTGAGGTCGATGCGACGTGCAGTCGCGGGTGGGGGCGGCGGTGCGGGACCGCTCACCTCGATCCCGATGACCAGCCCCGACATGCCGTGCGTGGCAGCGTCGTCACCGTGCGGCGGGCTGGCGAGCCGGGTGGTATCGCCGCGCAGCCCCGCGGCCCACATGCGGGCCGCCACGGGAAGGTCGCGCTCCTGGGAGTGATCGACGTGAAAGGCATCGTGGCAGTGGAAGAGCCAGCGTCCGGCGCGCCCCGGACTCCACGTGATCGACATGGTCTCCGCCAGACGCAACACTTCGGTCACCGCGAGGCGCTGCTGGGCTGCGGTGTAGACCGTGTCGCCCGTCCACGTCCCGCGCGAGTCGACGCGAAAATACGCGCCATGCAGGTGCATGGGATGCGTGCTGCCGGCGAAGTTGATCACGCGCCAGTGCGCCGAATCGCCCACCGCCAGCCGCTCACGCTCGGTGTGCGGCCACATCTTGCCGTTGAGCGCCAGCACGAAGGTGGAGTCGCCGCCCACCGGGGGTGCCCCCGCCCACGCGGTGATGGCGAAGATCCGGTCGGGTGGCGCCCGGGCCGAGTCGATCACGATCACGCCGGCCAGCTGTCCCCCGCGCCCACCCGGCCAGGCGCGCATCCTCCGACGGGTGCGACCCACGTAGCCGTGAAGCCCCGCCCGGGCGGCGACGAAGCGGGCGGAGTCCGTTCCGCCAGGCGCAATGACCAGCGTGTCGCGCGTACGGGGGTCGCGCAGCCCCGTGACCAGGAGCGTGTCGTCGAGTCGATTGGTCACCGTGATGGCCACCGTCGTCCCCAGCGCCACGCGGATCAGCGGGCCCGGGACCGACGGCGTCCCGCCGGCCTCGGCGAAGGCGGCGACCTCGAGTCCCGGGCCATCGTCGGCCGACGGGTGCCACATCGCGGGGCGCGCCTCCAGCGCAACCTGCCACCCGTCGCTGGCTGCGCGGCCCGCGGGCCTCGACATCGGGTTGGCGACGGCGACCGGCGGC
>CAZVDJ010000324.1:0-5547 GCA_964626245.1 uncultured Gemmatimonadaceae bacterium | reverse complement strand
GAGCTGTCGCAGAAGTTCCTGCGCGGCGAGCCGGTGGAGCTGCACCAGGTCATGGCGGCCGGCGAGGAAGCGGGGATCGCGCTCGAGATGATGATCGAGCTGCGCAACAAGTTCACTGAAGCGTATCGCACGCTCATCAACATGCAGAGCTAGGGATAGCAGTCGCGCATGCCTGACGGATTCCGCGAACTCATCGACCGGCTCGGCGGCTGGCGTCGCATTACGACGCTGGCCGTGGGCCTTGGCGCCATCGCCCTCATCTTCGGGGTGTCGCGCTGGGCCACGGCGCCGGCGTATGTCCCGCTCTTCAATGCGGTCTCGCTCGAAGAGAGCGCCAAGATCACCGACGGGCTCACGCAGGCGGGGATTGTCTTCCGCCTGGAACGTGGCGGCGCCGACGTGCTGGTGGCGGCGCAGGACCTGGCGCGCGCGCGCGTCGCCGTGGCCAAGGACGGATCGCTCCCCGGGGCGGGCCGTCCCGGGTTGGAGCTGTTCGACCAGCCGTCGTACGGCATGACCGACTTCACGCAGCGCATCAACTACCGGCGTGCGCTGGAGGGCGAGCTGGAGCGCACCATCGGCAAGATGCGCGGGATCGAGCAGGCGCAGGTGCACCTGGCGATCCAGGAAACGTCGACGTTTCGCAGCGCCGCCTCGCCGGCCACGGCGAGCGTGGTGCTCAAGCTCAAGAATGGCGAGGCGCCCCCGGCCGACGTGGTGCGCGGCATTTCGCAGCTGGTCGCGTCGAGCGTGGACCGACTGGAGAGCGACAACGTGACGGTGGTGGACGACGCCGGCCGGCTGCTCTCCATGCCTGCCGACCGCAACTCGGTGGCGGGACTCACCTCGAGGCAGCTGGAGGTGCAGACCGAGATGGAGGATCACTTCCGCGGCAAGGCGGAGGAGATCGTGTCGCAGGTCGTGGGACGCGGCAATGCGCGCGTGCAGGTGGCGGCCTCGATGAACTTCGACCGGATGGAGCGCACCACGCAGGTGATGGACCCCGATCGCCAGGTGGCCGCGACGGAGCAGAAGGCGGAGATCGTGCCGGGCGCGCAGGGCGGCGCCGGGTCGTCCAATCAGGCGGTCACCTACGAGAACTCCAAGAGCACCGAGATCTTTGCCCCCGCGGCGGGGACGGTGCGCCGCCTGACCGTCGCGGTGCTCGTGAACGATCGCCAGGTCGGGCCGGCCGACAGTGCGCGCTTCGAGCCGCGCAGCGCCGGCGAACTCGCGCGCCTCGACACGCTCGTGCGCAACGCCGTCGGCTTCGACTCGGCGCGCGGCGACCAGGTGTCGGTGGTGTCGGTACCGTTCGCGATTCCCGCGATCCCGGCCCCCATCGTGGAGCCACCGCCCACGACGATGCAGAAGGTGCAGCAGAACCAGACGCTGATCCTCAACTCGGCCGCGCTCGTCCTGGCGTTCGTGATCGGCTTCATGGCGCTGCGTTCGCTCAAGGCGACGGTGACGCCGGCATCGGCACTCCCGTCGCCCGCCTCGGCCACCGCGCAGATGCAGCTGGCGGGCGTCGATCGCTATGACGCCATGGCACTTCCGCCGGCGCCGGAGGTCGAGGACCCGTCGCGTGCCACGCGCATGCTCCCCGAGCTGGCCGCCATGCAGGCGAACCAGGAGACCAAGATGCGCGTGAGCGCCACCGTGGAGCAGCAGCCGGAAACGGCGGCCAAGCTCGTGCGGGCCTGGATGAAGGAGGCCTAAGCGGTGAGCACCGCCCTCGCGCCCCGCCACGCCAGCGGTCTCGATCTGGTTGACCCCGGCTCGCTCTCCGGCCGGCAGAAGGCGGCCATCCTCTGCCTCGCACTGGGGACGGACGTGGCGGCGGCGATCACGCAGAAGCTCGCCGCCGACGAGGTGGACGCCATCTCGTTCGAGATCGCGCGCATGGAGAGCGTCTCGCCCGCCGTGGTGGACACGGTCCTGGACGAGTGGATGACGCGCATCATGGTGGCCGACTCGCTGGCCACCGGCGGCGTCGACGCCGCGCGCGAGATCCTCGAGAAGGCCTTCGGCCCGCGCAAGGCGCAGCAGGTCCTGGAGCGCATCCAGGGCCAGCTGCAGAACACCATTGGGCTGCACCGGCTGCGCAACGCCGATCCGCAGCACCTGGGGCAGATGCTCGCGGGGGAACACCCGCAGACCATCTCCCTCATCCTGGCGCACCTCGATCCGCAGCACACCGCGGCGATCCTGAAGGAACTCGACACCTCCATCGGCGCCGAGGTGGTCTTCCGGATGGCCAAGATGGAGAAGGTGTCGCCCGAGCTCCTGATGCTCATCGAGCGCTCGCTCAGCGCGGACGCCGACCTCACCGCATCGCAGGGGCTGTCGTCCTCGGGTGGCCCTGGCGCCGTGGCGTCGGTGCTCAACTACGTGGCGGCCTCGCTGGAAAAGGTGCTGCTCGACGGCGTGGCGTCGATGGACACGGCGCTGTGCGACCAGATCAAGAACCTCATGTTCGTCTTCGAGGACATCGGGTCGCTGGACGCCCGCGCGCTGCAGCGCCTGCTGCGCGACGTGGACTCGAAGGAGCTGGCCCTCGCGCTCAAGGCGGCGTCGGGCGACCTGCGCGGCAAGATCACGGGCGCCATGTCGCAGCGCGCCGTCCAGGCGCTCAACGACGAAATGGAGATGCTCGGCGCCGTGCGCATGCGCGACGTGGAAGGGGCGCAAGCCAACATCGTGGCCATGGTGCGCAAGCTCGAGGAAGCCGGCGAGATCGTCCTGAGCGGGGCCGACGATGACATGGTCCAGTAGCGCCCCGCGCCAGCCGTCGCGTCCCGCCGCACCGCCGGCGGCGCCGGTGGCGTGGGCGCCTGACGAGCTGGTGCTCGACACCCGCTCGCTGCGCGACGTGGTGCGTCGCGCGGAGCCGGACGCGCACGACGCCGCGTCGATCGACGCGGTGGACGCCGAGATGATGGAGCGCGCGCTGCAGGACGCCTACGAGCGGGGGGTGCAGGACGGCCGTCACGCCGGCGAAGCCGCGGAGGCCTCCCGGTTGCGCCACGCCGTGCAGGCGGTGACCGAGGCGCTCACGTCGCTGCACGCCGACGCCGACAAGTGGGTGGGGAACGCCGAGGAGAACATCTGCGCCCTTGCCATCGCGATCGCGCGACAGGTGATCGGGCGCGAGGTGGCGTCGGACAAGTCGTCGCTGTCGGACATGGTCCGGCAGGCGCTCGACGAGTTCCCGCTCGACCAGCCGCTCACGCTGCGCGTGAACCCCGGCGACCTGCAGGCGATCCACGCGGCCTTCCATGCCGCGGGCGAGCTGTCGCCCCTGGCCGCGCGCAAGGAGGTGCAGTGGCTGCCCGATCCGCGAATTGCGGCTGGCGGATGCCTGATCGAGGGGCGCGACCGCATCGTCGATGGCCGCGTGGACACGGCGCTCGAGCGCCTGTACCGCCGACTGACCTACACCGGTGCCTGAGACCCTCGCCCGCCGCATCGGCGACGTCACGCGCTTCGCGCGCTACGGCCGCGTCACCCGGCTCGTCGGCCTCGTGGTCGAGGCGGTCGGGCTCGACGTGGGCGTCGGCGAACTGTGCCGCATCTCCTCGCTCACCGACGACTACTCCGTGCTGGCCGAGGTCGTGGGGTTCCACGAGCGCGGCGTCCTGCTCATGCCGCTGGGCGAGCTGGCGGGGTTGCACCCGGGCAGCAGCGTGCAGCCGCTGGGACGCTCCTTTGGCGTCGACGTGGGCCCCGGGATGCTCGGCCGCGTGCTGAACGGGCTGGGGCACCCCATCGACGGCAAGGGAAAGCTCGACACCAAGGAGCGCGTCCCGCTCACCGGTGAGCCGCCGCACCCGCTGGAGCGCCAGATGATCGACCAGGCGCTCGTGACCAACGTGCGCGCGATCGACGGGATGCTCACCATCGGCAAGGGGCAGCGCGTGGGCATCTTCGCCGGCTCGGGCGTGGGGAAGTCGACCCTCCGGGGGATGATCGCGCGACAGGCCACCGCCGACGTGAACGTGATCGCCCTGCTGGGCGAGCGCGGGCGCGAGGTGCGCGACTTCATCGAACATTCGTTAGGCCCCGAGGGACTGGCCCGCTCGGTCCTCATCGTGGCCACCGGCGACCAGGCGGCGCTCGTGCGCGCCCGCGGCGCCCTGGTCGCGACGTCGATCGCCGAGTACTTCCGCGACCAGGGGAAGCACGTCCTGCTCATGGTCGACTCGGTGACGCGCGTGGCGATGGCCTGGCGCGAGATCGGGCTGGCCACGGGCGAACCGCCCACCACCAAGGGCTACCCGCCGTCCGTCTTCGCCAACCTGCCGCGACTCCTCGAGCGCGCGGGCAACAGCGCGACCGGCGGCATCACGGGGATCTACACCGTCCTCGTCGACGGCGACGACTTCAACGAACCCGTCGCCGACGCGGCGCGCTCCATCCTGGACGGACACATCGTGCTCACGCGCCGCCTGGCGAGCGCGGGGCACTTCCCGTCCATCGACGTGCTGGAGAGCAAGAGCCGCGTGCGCGACATGATCATCGACGGGACGCAGCGCAGCGCCGCCAACTCCTTCATGCGACTCGAGGCGGCCTACCGCGAGAAGGAAGACCTCGTGATGGTCGGTGCCTACCAGAAGGGGAGCGACCCGCTCGTCGACGCGGCCCTCCGGTCGCGCGATCAGATGCTCGGCTTCCTGCAGCAGCGCCCCGACGAGAAGACGTCGTTTGACCACACGCGCCAGGCGCTGGTCTCGCTGACCGCGCGGGCCGGCCTTCCCGGTCAGGTGTCGTCATGACGTTCAAGTTTCCCTTGCAGCGACTGCTCGACCTCAAGGCGCAGCACGAGCGCGAGATGGCCCGCCAGCTGGCGACGGCGCAGTCTGCCGCCGACCAGGAGCGCGACGCGCGCGACGCGCTGGCCCGCGCCCACGCGGCGGCGCATTCATCGCTCGCCGCGGCCACCGGGCAGGGGATCACCGTGGGGCACCTCGTGAGCCTCGCGCAGACCATCTCGCCCCTGCAGGAGCGCGTCTCGCAGGCGGATGAGCGCACGGTCGCGGCGGATCAGGTCGTGGACGAGCGGCACCAGCAGCTCTCCGCCGCGCTGATGGAGCGGCAGGTGCTCGACCGTCTGCGCGACAAGCGCCTCGACCTGCATCGCGCCGACGAGAACGCCCGCGACCAGGCCCACATGGACGCCATCGCGCTCACGCGCTTCACCACCCCCGACGATACGCGGAAGTCCTGACGATGATGAAGCTCATCCTGTTTGCAGTGGTTGGACTGCTCGTCGGCATCGGCGGCGGATCGGCCGTGTCGGTGATGCAGGCCAAGAAGGCCTTTGCTGCCGACGTCGCGCGCAAGGCGAAGGTGGTGGCCGACTCGCTCGCCCATGCGGAGCAGGAGGGGGCGAAGGCGGTAGCGCACGCCCCGAAGGACTCCGCGGCGCACGACAGCACTGCCAGCGACTCCGCAGGCGCGACATCGTCGTCGTCCGCGGCGTCGTCCGCACATGGCGCCGGCGCGCCGCGCGCCACCGCCAGCCACAAGCCTGCCGCCCGCCCC
>CAZVDJ010000323.1:0-5570 GCA_964626245.1 uncultured Gemmatimonadaceae bacterium | reverse complement strand
CGCCAAGCAAGGTGAGGTAGGTGTTGTGGGCCTCACGCGCGCCGCGAGCGATCCCGGCGATCCCGCTGCGCCGCGAGAACTCCGAGTGTGCGTTCGGGTAGGCACCCCAGCCCACCCCGGTCACCGGAAAGGCCTCGTGCACCGACCAGGCCACCTTCCAGATCTCGAAGCGTTGCTCCGCCGAGCGCTTGTCGTTGGCAGATGACAGGTTGCCGCTCTGCGTTGCACTCGACAGGCTGCTCATGCGCTCCCAGACGCTCGATGGCGCCAGCAGCAGGAGGACGCCGGCCACCGCGCCCACGGTCAGCATCGTCTTCATCCGCCCCTTGCCCTGCAGGACGAAGTAGGCGAACACACCGCCCGCCAACGCGAGAATGCCGCCGCGCGATTGCGTCAGGAAGATGACGAGCGGCAGCGCCACGACGCCCAGCAGCCCCATCACGCGAATGGCCTTCGCACGCTCGGTGAGCCATACGGTGACGACCAGGCCGTAGGGGAAGAGCATGAGCGCGGCGAAGTCGTTGGGGTTCTCGAACAGGTGGTTCCAGCCCACGCGCCCCTGCGTGGTGGCGCTGTAGATGAACCAGTTGAACAACCCGCCGCGCACCGGAAAGAGTGCGAAGACGGCGAGGTAGAAGAACATGAAGAAGCGAACCCGGGCGCGCGTGTTGAGCACCGACACCGCCACGACCAGGATCATGCAGACCTTGTACATGTCTTCCAGCGGCTGGAAGATGTAGCTCCGGTACTGCGTCGACTGGAACGTGAGGGAGATCACGACCATGAAGGCCGCCAGCAGCAAGAACGGCATCGGGAACCTCCATCGGTCCCGCGCGCTGAGCGTCACTGCCAGGATTGCCAGCACCATCGTCGGCTGGCCGATGTTCACGATGTACGAGCTGATGACCGCGACGTACAGCAGGAAGCAGAAGTAGGCAAACGACCACTCCACCCCCTGCCACGGCCACGGGAACCGGTCCTCCAGTCGCGCCATCGCGGAGGTGGGGGCACTGGCCGGAGCGGCCGCGGCGCGGGCGCGCGTCGCGCGGCGTCCCCATTGCGGCTCTTCGGACACCGACGGGCGCGCAGACTCGATGGTGCGGTCGAACGCACCGATTGCCGGCGCGGCCCAGGCCGCCCCGCGAGATCTTGCCGAACGCCACCCAGGTGTTCCTGCCTGCATTACCCCAGATTCCTCAGCTCGAGAGAGGGCCCCGCGGAAGGACGCCGGCGGACCTGTCGATGCAACGCGGCGTATGCAAGTTACACGCTCAACCCCGGCACCCGCCCCCGGAGCCGCACCCCGCCTACCAGCACCAGTGCGGCCCCGTACACCGTCACCCCCAGCGGGATGGACGTCCACAGCACGTTCGGGGCGGCGACGACCAGCGCCCCCCCCATCGCCGCGCTCGCCACCGTCGCCCTGACCAGCCGGCGCGGAGGCACCACGGGGTACCCCGCCCTGCGGGCGAAGTGCGCCGCCAGCGCCAGGCGGATCACCTCCGTGGCCACCGTCGCGGCGGCCGCGCCAACCAACCCGAATGCCGGTACCGCCCCCAGGACGAGCGCGATGTTGCACACCGCCGTCGTCGCGTTCACCCGCAGGAGCCAGCGCTCCTGTCCCGCGGCGATCAACGCCACCACCGGCAGCTCCCGGAGCGCCGCCAGCGGAATGCTCCACGCCAGCCATTGCAGCGCCACGACGCCCGGGCGATAGGCGTCGCCAAAGATCTGCACCACCACCTGATCGGCGACGTACCACGCCCCCACCCCGACCGGGAGCGCGAGGGCGAACGCCTGGGCGCACACGGTGCTGAACAGGGTGCCGCGCGCCTCGGCGTCGCCCTCCAGGCGCGTGAGGTTCGGGAGGACGGTGTGCGCGAAGGCGACGATCAGGTTGGCGGCGAAGGCGATGAGCGTGTACGAGGCGGCGTAGTAGCCCGCCGCCTCCGGGCCGGTCCGGAGGCGGAGGTAGATCAGGTCGAAATTGAACAGGAGGAGGCCGAGCAGCGTGAAGCCCACCAGGTGTCGCGACCGCTGGAAGACGGGGGCGGCGCTGCCGGGGGCCCACCGCCAGTTGAGCTGGATCCGGTCGCGCCGGAGGGTGAGCAGGAGGATGCCGCTCGTGACGGCGGCCCCGACGAACTGCGCGAGCGGCACCATCCCCACGTCGCCGGCCCCCCGGACCAGGGCGACGATACCCACGAGGGCGACGACCTCGCCCACGGTGCGCGAGACGGCCACCCCCCCGGCCCGCTCGAGCCCCAGGTGCACCCACCGCACGCTGAGCGCCGCGCACAGGAGCGCGAGCGACGATGCGGCGATGACCGCGCCGTCGGGCTGCGGCAGGATGGTGAGCCCGAGCGCGATGGTGAGGGCGGTGAGCGCCGCCGCCGCCACGAAGCGCACCGACAACACCGGCTCGGCGAGTTCCGCCACCCGGTCGCGCGCGCGGGCGACGAGCGGGACCCCCACCAGCTCGATGCCGCCGTCGGCCACCTGGTTGAGGTACAGCATGATCCCCATGGCCACCCCAACGATGCCGTACATCGCCGGGGAGAGCGTGCGCGCCAGGTACACCGTGGCGGCAAAGGCGCACAACCGGGCCAGGACCTCACCGCCGCCCAACGCCAGGAAGCGCGCGCCGATGCCGCGCGACGGCATCAGAGATAGCCCAGCGAGGCCAATCGTCGCCGGATGTCGTCCTCCTGCGAGGCGCCGGCGGCCGCCGGTCCCTCGGGAATGACCCCGATCATCTCCAGCGTGCGCGTCACCTTCCACGCGGCATCCACGGCCGACTCGCGGTCGGCGCGGATGTGCACCTCGGGGGCAGCCGGCGGTTCGTAGGGCGCGTTGACCCCCGTGAACTCCTCGATCTCTCCGCGGCGCGCGCGCGCGTACATCCCGTCGCTGTCGCGCGCCTCCGCCACCTCCACGGGGCACTCCACGTACACCTCGAGGAAGTTGGTCGTGTTGCGGCGCACCTCGTCGCGCGTGGCGCGGAATGGCGACACGGCGGCGCAGATGGCAATGACGCCGTTGCGCGACAGCAGCTTGGCCACGTAGCCGATGCGGCGCACGTTCTCCTCGCGATCCTCCCGCGAGAAGCCCAGGCCGCGCGACAGCGACTCGCGCACTTCCGACCCGTCGAGCAGCTCCACCGCGCAGTGCCGGTCGAGCAGCTGGCGATACACCTCGCGGGCGATGGTCGACTTGCCCGACGAGGGGAGCCCCGTGAACCAGACCACCGCGCCGATGTTGGGGGTGGCACTGCCGGCCGCGCCGCTCATACGAGCCCGATCAACGGCCACCACCACTTGATGACCGCCAGCAGGATGAGGATCGATGCCACCGTCATGAGCAGCCCCGCCTTGAGGAAGTCCTTCGTCTGCAGGTACCCCGAGGCGAAGATAATCGTGTTGGGGGCGGTGCTCATCGGAAACATGAAGTCGAGCCCCGCGCCGAACGAGACGGCGAGCACCAGCGCCACGGGCGAGGCGCCCGACTGGTTGGCCAGCGTGAAGGCGAGGGGGAGCACGACCGCCAGCGCCGCCGCGTTGCTCATGACCTCCGAGAGGATGAGCGCCAGCACCGCAGCCCCGAAGATCGTCAGCAGCGCCGACGGCTGGTACCCGTCGAGCATCCCCTCCAGCAGCCACTTGGTGGCCCCGGTCCGGTCGAGCGCCGAGCCTAACGCGATGGCCCCGCCGTACATGAGGACGATGTTCCAGTAGACGTGTCGCTCGGCCTTGTCCCACGTGAGGACGCGGGAGACGAAGAGCCCCACCGCCCCCAGCAGGGCGATCACCGCCAGGTCGACGCGCCGTCCGCCCACGCTCACCCAGGCCAGGATGGTGAGCGAGATGATCGCCATGGCCACGTACTGCGGCCGGCGCATGGGGCCCAGGTTCTCCACGGCGCGCTCGATCACCCGCCGGGCGGCGGTGAAGTCCACCGTCTCCGGCTTGATAGACGCCCACAGGATGATCGGCGTGGTGAGCAACCCGAGCACGACGACGGGGGCGGCGGCCACCATCCACTGCGAAAATCCGATCCCCATCCCATACGAGCGCTGCAGCATCCCGAGCGCCAGCGCCGCGCGGCTGCTCCCCAGGAAGGAGAGGTTGCCGCCGACCATCGCCCCCCACGCCATGGCGAAGAAGAGGAGCTTTCCGTACTGGCTCTCCTTCGGCCGCAGCCGCAACGCCCCCGCCACCTCCATCGCGATGGGAAAGAGCATCGCGGTCGTGGCCTGGTTGGGCATCCAGACGGTGGCGAAGGCGCCGGTGAGCATCATCCCCATCGCGAAGGCGAAGGGCGAGCGGTCGAACTTGCGCAGCATCAGGAGCGCACAGCGCTTGCTCAGCCCGGTCTCGGTGAGCGCACCGCCGATCAGGAAGATCCCGATGAGGAAGAAGATCGCCGACGATCCGAACGACGAGTACGCGTCCGATGGCTTGACCGCGCCGGTGAGCCCCAGCCCGGCCACCGCCAGCAGCGCGGTGACGCCGTAGGGGAGGGCATTCGAGATCCAGAGCGCAGTGCACAGGACGAAGACGCTGAACGCCTTCTTCCCCTCGGCGGACAGGCCGCTGACCGGCGGCCAGAGGTAGATCGTCGCCGCGACGACGATTCCGGCGAGGACGATGGCGCGCTGCCCCCAATCCTCCCAACCTGCGGAGCGCAGGGGGGGGCCGGACGGGGCAGGGGATGGCGCGCCGCGTTCCGCCGGCCAGCGGAAGGCGGGACCCGCCCCTTCCTGGAGGCCGTCAGCTGCAGCAGTCGTAGGCTCGGACGGGGAGACGCCCATCGTGCGTGATGGCGGTGGCGGGTCGGGGTGCGGGCGCGCCGGCGCCGGCGCCTCCCGTGATCAGACGGCGGCCTGTCTACGCGGGCAACGCGCCGGCGGCCTGTCGGGCGCTGGGCGCTGACGGCGCCTCGCGGGCGGACCGCCGACTATCGCGCTCGCGCCGCCGCGTCGTGACGGCCGCGGTCAGGCGCTCGACGTACGCGTACGGCAGTCGCACGCGTCCCATCAGGCGTCCCTCGTTGATGTCGCCGTGGTCGTCCGAGCCGCCGGTGACCAGCAACCCGTGTCGCTCCGCGAGTGCCGCGAAGCGTCGCTCCAGCGCCGCGTCGTGCTGCGGATAGAACACCTCGATCCCGTCCAGCCCCCACGCGGCGAACTGCGCGACCTCGTCGTCGGAGAGCCCCGTGCGGCCGGGGTGCGCCGCCACGGCCACACCGCCAGCTGCATGAATGGCGGCGATCGCTTCCTCGGGCGAGACCTTCACGCGCTGCACGTAGCAGCGGCCGCCGTCCAGGATGAGGTCGGGGGTGAAGGCCGCCTTGACGTCGGGGACGATTCCCGCCTCCACCATCGCCTTGGCCACGTGCGGCCGCCCGATGTTCTCGGTGCCGCCCGCGATCTCCACCACGCGGTCGAACGACACCGCGTAGCCGAACTCGTTGAGCTTCTGCACCATCCCCCAGGCGCGGGCAAATCGCCCGTCGCGCAGGGAGTGGAGCAGATGACCGAACGGCGCGTCGTCCAGCGCCACGCCGAAGGC
>CAZVDJ010000322.1:4778-5577 GCA_964626245.1 uncultured Gemmatimonadaceae bacterium | reverse complement strand
GCGAGGCCGCCGGTGCCGATGCGGCACCAGCCGGCGAGCGGTGGAAGCTCGCGCTGGGATGGCTGGTGGTCGGCCTCCCGGCCGCGTGGGCCGTGGCGCAGGTGGTGCTGAAGTCGATGGCGCTCTTTCGTTAGGCGCGCCACCGACCTCGGGTGCGGCGAATGGGCCCTCTGGGGCTCGAACCCAGGACCGACGGATTATGAGATTGCCTTGAGGTTCTTCTAGGACTTCCGTGGAGTGTTGTAAAGCTCTGCGGAGCTTCGGCATAGCCCTTGGCGGAGTGCTTCTGCGAGTGTTCGCCGGCAAGCGAGTTTGTCGGAGTTAGTGCACTAGCGGTGCACTCGCTCTTCGTCTGGTTACTGCGAGCTTTGGTAGCGAGATGCCTTGGATGTTTCTATGATGGAAACAGCGGCGAAGACAGCGGCGGCAACAGCGGCCTGCTGTCCTGTGAGGTGCACGCCAACCAGAATAGACGCATGATCCCTCAGACACATGGTGGACGACTGCTGAAGGCCGGCAAGGCCGGAAACCGAGGGGGAACCGGAGCTCCGCCGTCGGCTATTAGGGCGCTCTGTCGTGAGTCGTTCAGTGCGCGCATTACCATCGCCGAACAGATTGCGGACGACGAGAGCCTTTGTCCCCGTGATCGGCTGAAAGCCCTTGAGCTTCTCGCGCGTATCGGCATCGGCGCCTTGGACTCCACGCCCGTGAGCGATACAGACGCTACGGAGGCAGCGGTCCTCTCGGCCGGCGGCTCCCGAATGGAGGCATTCGCTGCGACGTTTGGCATTGGTGCGCG
>CAZVDJ010000322.1:0-4768 GCA_964626245.1 uncultured Gemmatimonadaceae bacterium | reverse complement strand
ACTATCGATCCTCGCATCACACTCGCTGCAGGGACTGCGTGCTCCTTGGATCTCATCCTTGCTTTCACGGAGCAGGGCGCCTACTGCCGGTCCGTCGATGAAGCAGGCTACGCTTTGGGCTTGCCGCGCGAGACCGTGCAGCAGCACCGCGCGCTGTTTGCTCAGTGCCTAGAAGTCGGGCTGATGATAGCGAAAGAGCGGATCGCCGACGTTTTGCGTCAGAAGGCGCAAGAGGGCTCTCGCGGGCACGCGGCCCTACTGTCGAAGATCGAGTCGCACGGACGCGGGGGTTGACGGGGCGCGCGCCGCTAGAGGCAGAATTGCGGCGGACGGAGGGTTCAGGCCGCATGGGGACCAGCCGCGTGATGATCGCCGCGCCGTCCCCAGCGGTCCCCACTTTAGCGACTCGAACTCTTGGCTCCACGGCGCACTGTCGCTGGGACGAGTGCATAGTACGTGGTCGGCACCCCTGATCTCGCCCACCACTTTAGCTCTCCGATACCGAGTGTGGGGGGCTCTCCAAATTCAAGACGCTTGTCAGAGTCGCGAATGAGGACCTCGGCGAGTTGGCCGTCTTCACACAGTACTGGCGTATCTGTGCGAATCCAAATCGGTGCGTATCGCGAGCAGTCAATCCCAATGGTCTGAAGTTCGACCCATAGGGGCTCGGAGTTCTTTGGCGGCGCCGCCTGTCGCATGAGGCGCGCGACTCGTGCCTTCGCGCGACGAAGGGCCTGATCTCCCTCTCGGACCTCCTCAGCCACACGTAGTTGAGCGAGTCTCACGGCGAGCTGACGGTCCGACAGAATTCCCAGTCCGCGAGCCGTGTCGAAAAGCCAGAGACCGAAATCCGATCGCGGGTGCCCGGTAACCCTAGGAGCGTGGGCTGCAAAGGATTTCCGCGGTGACATAGATCTGCGATAACCTCAGAGGAGATGCAGAAATCTATGTCACATAAGAGCGAGGTCGAAGGACCAAGGTTAGTCGGCGCGGCTGAGCTTGCACGTCAGTTAAACGTGTCTCCATCCCGCATGTACGATCTCGCGAGGCGGGGACTGCTTCCGTGCGTCAGGCTCGGTCGATCGGTACGGTTCGATGTGGAGGCCGTCGAAGATTTCTTGACCCGGGGCGGTCGCGCGCTCCCGGGCGGCTGGCGCTGGGAGTCGCCGACGAGCAGGGCACCTGATTCAGGGGCGGGCGTCTCGACGATTCCGGTGAGGTGACGGCCGTGCGAATTCCTCAGCGAAGTTTCTGTCGCCCCCCCCTCTCACAGTCGCGATTCCTACGGTGGGGATGCTGAGATGCCTGGCTTCGTAAAGATCTACGGAACCATCCTGTACTCTAGCATCTGGAGCGAGTCCAATGCCACGCGTCTCGTGTGGATCACAATGCTCGCGCTCGCGGACCGCGACGGGCTAGTCCGCTCATCTACGCGCGGTCTCGCATATGCTGCTCGCGTCACGGATGAAGAGTGCCGGGAAGCCTTACGGGTGCTCTCGTCGCCGGACCCCGACTCCCGCTCGGCGGAACACGAGGGGCGTCGAATTGAGGTGCTGGAGGGCGGATGGGTGCTGTTGAACTACAGCGCGTATCGAGACATGCGCACTGAAGATCAGATCGCTGCTGCCGAGAAGAAGCGTCGACAGCGTTCGATGGCGAAGCGAGAGGGGACGTGTCCCGGGACACGTGGCTGCGTCCCGGGACATTCCGCAGAATCAGAAGCAGAGGCAGAAGCAGAAGCAACGGCAGGAGCAAAAGCAGAAAGAGAGGTCGTGCGTTCGAAAAACAGTTCAAGAGCGATCAGTCAGAATAAGCTCGACCCCGAAGAGATCGCCGAAGTCGCCATGCGTTTGGGCGAGGTCGCGAACGAGGCCATTCACAAGCGATTCGGATCGTCGGCGAAGGAGATCGACGCACAGGCTTCAGGCTCACGCTCAACGAGCGCGTCGATTATCGGCGCCTCGATTCCCATCCAGTTGGCGGAATCCTCAATCAGGCGGCAGGTCGGAGTGTGTAGTAGGCCACCGGCCTCCTTGAGGTACTTCTGGAGAGGCATCCAGCAGGATCTCAGCGAACGAAGCTCCTCTCCTGCCCGCAGGATCGACGATGTGTCAGATCGAGGTGCTCTGCCTATCTCTGGCGTGATTTCGACAGTCTCTACGGGATGGAGGCGCGACCCAACTGACCGATAAGGGTCCTAACAAGGGGACCTACGGATAGTACATCCGACGGTCGTTTGTTAAGTCACTCGGCACCATGTACTTGCTATTGCCGGTGCGCGAAATGTGCACGAAATTATGATGAGTTACGGCGAGTAGTTGGCGCACGCGGGGAGTCACACAGAGAACGGGGGCGGTATGGCACGGCGAGCGAGTCGGCGGCGGGGGACGGTGCAGGCGCGCGGGGATCGGAAGTGGCTCGTGCGCGTCTCGTTAGGGACGGACGCGAGGGGCGCGCGGGTGATGCTCAACCGCACTGTGCACGGCACCAAGTCGGATGCCGAGCGGACCCTGACCGAGCTACTCCAGCGCTCTGACGCGGGAGGCGTCGTCACGGCGAGCCGTCAAAAGCTTGGCGACTGGCTGCGGGAGTGGCTCGACCAATGGACCCGCGACATACGCGAGCGCACGCGGCTGGACTACGAAGCACTGGTGCGATTGCACGTACCTGCATGGCTGGCGCTCATGCCGCTGGATCGCCTGACGCCGAGCGACCTGCAACGGTGGGTCGCTGAGTTGGAGGGGAAGGGGCTCTCGCCTCGGCGCGTGCGGTATGCGCATGCCGTCGTGCGTGCGGCGCTCATGCGGGCGGAGAAGCTCCAGAAGGTCGGGCGCAACGTCGCGCGTCTTGTGGACCTCCCGCGCCAGACGCGAGCACACCGCCGTGTCCTGTCGCCGGACGAAGCGCGGCGCTTCCTCGCAGCTTGCGAGGGCGAGCCCCTCGGCGCGCTGCTCGCCGTCCTCCTGACGGGTGGACTCCGCCCGTCCGAGGCGTTCGCGCTCCGGTGGGAGGATGTGGACCTGGACGCGGGCGTCGTGCGCGTCCTGCGGGGGCTCACGTGGTTACCGAAGCACGGCGGTAAGGCGCGCGGGTACGTCATCGCCGAGCCGAAGACTCCGACGGCGCAACGGGCGGTCCCGCTCCCCAAGCCGACGGTGCGGCTTCTACAGTCGCACCGCCGGATGCAGGCGGAAACGCGACTCCGCGTTGGGCGCGCGTGGGAGGAACTGGCCCTCGTCTTCACCAACGAAGTCGGGCGCCCGGTGGACCTAGACAACGTCCGTCGGCGGGACTTCGCGCGAGTCTTGGGCAAGGCGAGGGTTACGGACCCGATTCGCCTCTACGATCTGCGCCACTCCGCCGCGTCGTTACTGCTCACGGACAACGTGCACCCGAAGATCGTGCAGGAGCGGCTCGGACACGCGAGCATAGCGCTCACGTTGGGCACTTACTCCCATCTGCTTCCGACAGCGCAGCAGCAGGCGGTCGAGACGCTCGATAAGCTCCTAGAGCGGCGCGAGGTGTCGGCTAGCTAGATCTTTCGCCGACTCACCACGCTCCCGATGATGTCTGCGGAAGATCGAAGTAGAGCGTGGGCGTGTCGGCGATCACGACATTGTTCCCAAGCAACACATTGTCAACGCCGGGGCCCAAGTCGCCTCCCATTCCCGCGACGGCGTTGGCTCGGTAGTACTTCTCGATCGCTGCCCGGAACTCCGGCGAGCCCAATAGCAGTCTGTGGCTCGGATCGATGCTGAGTTCCAGCGGATCGGAGGCGAAATCACCGCCAACCGTCTGCTTGACCCGCGCGACGACATTGGGTGAGGACGCGCCGTGTTGCTCGATCGCCATCACGATTCGCCCGCTCAGAAACTTCTCTCCCGCGATCTTGCCCTGTTGATCCTGGACACAGGATCGAAAGCGCACGCCGAAAGTGTGCGGGGTGTGAATAACCTCGAACGGGACGCCGTCGCCGACGGGCGCGCCACCCACAAGCACCTCGAAGACGTGCCGTCCCTTCGCACGCAGCACAACCGCATCAAGGGGGTAGGCGAATAAGCCGACGTGAACGCCATCGCTCTGGGTTTCAAGCTCGATTGTGTCATCGAATAGCGTCCCGACTTCGATTGCATCGGGCCCAATGACACGAAGTTGGACACGATGGGAGGCGCCTTCTTCCGGGTCGGCCTGCACCACGCCCGCGAAGCACACGCCGCGAAGCGCGATGCCTGACGAAAGGTCGATAACCGTTACGTCCCCGACCTGACCTTCGGCATACGGCTTTCCGTCGCGAAGCCCCGCACTTCGAAATATTCCGGCCCCATGAACCTGCATGTTCCTCCCCCCCGCCCGCGTTCGGGAATCGCTCGTGCACCGCTCGTGCACTTTGCGCCGCCTGACGTTAGGCGAACCCGAGCTAAGTTGTTGTCCTGCAAAGTGGGCCCTCTGGGGCTCGAACCCAGGACCGACGGATTATGAGTCCGCTGCTCTAACCAGCTGAGCTAAGGGCCCGCATCCACAAGCATACTCGCCGCCCGCACGCGCGTGAAGAGCGCGCCCCGTGCACCTGCCCGGGGGGAATGCGGGGAGCGACTCAGTCGGCCGACGCGTGCACGTCGTACGCCTCGACGATCTCGGCGGGGGTCACCGTGGCGGCCCCCAGCTTGCCCACCTCGACACCGGCCGCGAAGTTCGCCACCACGGCTGCCTCGAGCGCCGAGGCACCCGCCGCCAGCGCCGTGGCCAGGTAGGCGGTGACGGTGTCGCC